>JAKQNV010000105.1 GCA_029565595.1 Candidatus Cloacimonadota bacterium | reverse complement strand
TGTCTCTGTTTAGTATAGAGATGAGATGCAGCGGCCTGGCAAGGCCCCCCTTCAACTTGATAACTGCTGAATATGGCTGCTAAAAACGCGATTCCCAAAACGGAAAAAAACAAGGCGGGATCGCTCCCGCCTCGTGAATTCTGGTTTGTATCCCGGTCGGCTGGCAGGCCTTCCGGGACTGTGGCGTCAATTCGTCGAATCAGCTTGGGCCAGGTTTGGATAGACGCGGCGCAGGATGTCGGATTTGGTGTAGCCGAGCTGGGGCTGCAAACTGTCGATCAGGGCGTCAACCTGGGGTGTTAAATTGTTTTCTTCGCCGTAATAGTAGGCCAGCATGGCGTAATCTATTTCCGAAGGATACAGCAGCAGCAGTTTTTTCATGTAGTGCGTGAAATGATCCGGAAATTCCTCGGCCATGACGCTGAGCACGTAGCTATTGTAGATTTTATCGGCATCGGGATGGGGCAGGATGGTCGTAGCGATGAATTCATCCAGTTTGTCCCACTGTCCCTGTCCGGCGTAGTAACGGACGAAATACTCGCTCATGCGCAGGTCACTGTCGATGAACTTTCTGGCTTTGTTCGCATAAACCTGGGCTTTGGCAAACTGATTCTGCTTGGCGAACCAGATGGCTGCCCGGGCGTAGCCGGAACCATAGTTCATGATCAGGCGCTTCATGTTGTCGTCTTTGAAAACGTGTTTGTTGTCGATGGAACGGTATTGGTAGACCTTGTCCACATTGGTCAGCAAGCGGTTGATGTCGATCTGGCCGCCCTTCGTGTCCGGTGTCTCCACCAAACGGCTGACCATGCCTTCGTTACGCAGGTAATCGTCGAAGCCGACATAGCTTTCGCAGGTGACTGCAAAATAGATCGGCCGCTTGCCAAAATTATCCTGGATGATCTTGATGACCGCGAAATCGGATCCCTTGCGGGGATAAAACGCCGTGTCTGCGTCCCTTTCCTGGGCGTTGGCACGGTAATTGACCGTGAAATTGCGCTTTCTTTCGGGATCGCCGGCCGAGAAGGTCACCGCATCCTGCCAGAGAAGATCCATGAAGGAACCGGATCTGTCGTCCAGGGAATTGATCTCGTCCTCGCTCCAATTGATGACCACTCCCTCCAGATCCCGCAGCTGGCGTATGTACCAGGACGTGTTTAACAAAGAGAGATTGGCGACTGTCACGTCTTTGCGGATGCCTTTGATCTGGGAATTTTTGTAGGCCATGGCCTTTTGGATGGCTTTTTGGGATTCGGATGTGGGGTAGAGGTCACGGCCAGGATAAAGATGGGCTTTGGCGTGATTGTCTTGCACGGCCTGGGCGTACCAGATGGGGTAGGTGTCGTTGTCGCCGTTGGTGAAGATGATGGCGTTTTCCTCCACCGAATTGAGGAAATTGACTCCGTAATCCAAAGCGATGAGTTCCTGGGAGCGGTCGTGCTCGTAATACTGGGTGGCGAGGTTGAAAATGGGCAGCAAGACCAGGATAGCCGCCAAAACCGCTTTCAGGGCTTTGGTTTTGGCCAGGTAAAGCACAGCCAGCGCTCCCAGGCCCATCCAGATCGTCCACATGTTGTAGGCCACCACGAAGAAGTAATCACGGTCGCGCACCTCTTCGGAAGAAAGGTTCATTACGAAGACCATCAGCAGCGAAGTGCAGAAAAAGATGGCCAGGAAATAGGCGAAACTGTGCTTGTTCCGGCGGAATTGGAAGACCGCGCCAAACAGTCCGAGAAAGGCGACCAGCAGGCCGCCCAGTCCGCGGATCAGGTTTTGCGGGATTTTGACCCACCTGTTCACGGCGTCGGATTTGAACCACTGCCAGTTGAAATAACGCAGGAAATGCTGTCCCAACTGCCAGGTGATAAGGTTTCCGCGGCGTTTGAACATCGAGGTTTCCTGTTCCGCCTTGTACTGGCGGCGTTGGATGTAATCGTCGAAACGCTTGTTGGTACTGGGATCGGCAAGGTTGATGAAAGGCCGTTCAGCAGCGCGGATAGGCAAATAGATATGCGCCGAAATGCCGACCAGGAAGAGTCCCACCGCCAGGAACCAAACGCGTTTGTCGAGGATGCCCTTGAGTTCGATGAACATCAGCACCAGGATCATCAGCACGAAGCCCATCTGGTCAAAAGCGTCGATGTTGAGGCTCTTGCCGATGGCGCCGAAGATCAGGTAGGCGACGATCAGGGCGACAACGTAACCCAGCGCTTTCCACCAGAAATAACTTTTCTTGAGTCCGGCCAAAATAATCGGATAAACGACAATGAACAGCACAGCCGGAGCTATCTGCAGCGCCGTCTGGTGCACGCAGAAACCCAGGAAAAAGAGATAGACCATCAACAGCAGCAGGTTTTGGCGGTTGAAATCGCGCGAACGCTGCACCCAGTAAAACGTAATCCAAAGGATCAGGTTCACGAAGAAAACCAGGCCGGAATAGACCTCCGCCTCCACCGCGTTCATCCAGAAGGTGAAGGAAAAGGCCGTAAAGAGCGACGCTATCACGCCCGCGAAAATCGCCTCGCGGGGCTTGATCTTGAGCATGCTGGCCAGCTGCACCGTCACCAGATAGGTGAACATCACGGCAAAGGCTGAAAAGAGCCCCGAGATGAAAGCCGCGATTATGGCGTGGGGCACGAAGGATCCGAAGATCGCGACCAAAGCCCGGCCAAAAAGGATGTAGAACGGGTTTCCGGGCGGATGGGGCACGCCCAGGATGCTGATGCAGGTGGCATACTCGCCGGAGTCCCAAAAGGAAAGGGAGCGCGCCTGGGTGAGCATGTAAACGATCAGGGCGATCGCGAACACGATCCAGGCGACCAGGGTGTTCGTCTTTTTGGGCACCAAAGCCTGGGGCCGGAACGAGGAATCGTCAAGGATGGCGGGTTTTGCGGGAACCTTGTAGTCCGGTTTGCCCTTGGGCGCGGCGCTTTGTTGGATCTGTTTTTTGATGTGCTTCAGTTCGGGCTTGCTTTTTTCCGCAGGAGCTGCGGGAGGCGTCTGAACTCCTTTCTGGATCTGCTGTTTGACCTGCTTGAGGTCAGGTTTTTTATTGGTCATGGTTACTCCGGAGTGAAAATTGCGGGAGGGGATCCCAAGTCATAACTAATCTTTGAGGCCGGCTTTGGCGTAGCTGGCGATGATCTGTTTTTGGGCGAGGAAAAAGATGATCAAAATCGGCAGGATGCTGAAGGTGGATGCCGCCATCAATAGGGTGGTCTGAGTGGAGGCCTCCTGGTTGAAATAACTCAGCCCCACCTGTAACAGACGCAATTCGGGCCGGTCAGTCATCACCAAAGGCCACATGAAACTATTCCAACTTCCTATAAGGGAAAAAACCGAGGCTGTGGCAATAATGGATTTGGACAGCGGCAAAATGATACGCCAGAGCATCCCGAAAATGCTGCAGCCGTCGATCGCGGCGGCGTCGAAAAGTTCCTGGGGCAGAGATTTGAAATGCTGGCGGAAAAGGAAGATCGTGAAGATATTTACGCACCAGGGAATGATGAGGGCGTTGTACGTATCCAGCCAGTGAAAAGTATCCAGCATCATGTAGGAGGAGATGAGGTAGATCGGTTCGGGCACCATCATCATGCTCAAAAACAGGTAAAAGAAAAAGTCCTTGCCCTTGAATTCCATACGGGCAAAAGCGTAGGCGGAAAGGACCGAGGTGATGAAAACTCCCAACAGCGTGATGATGGAAACGTATAAGGTATTGGCGAAATAGCGGGCGAAAGGCACTTTCTTGAAGGCCTTCACGTAATTGTCCAGATGGATGTTGGGACGTTTGGTGATCTTTTTAACCTGCGCAACAGGCACGCTCATGTACTGGGGAAAATCCTTGGAAATCTGGCCCTGGCCGTCCAGGACGTGGATAATTGCGTGGGAACCCTTCACGGTGACCAGGATGACTTTGCGCTCTCCGGAATCTCCGCGCCAGACGTAGTTTTCTTCCTTGGGGATGAAGACTGATTCGTTCTTGTTGAATTCATTCTGGGTCATCAACGAGGTGGAGACCATCCAGATGAAAGGTGCGATCATAAACAGCCCGCAAAGGATCAGCAGCACGTAGATCAGGATATCGCTGAATCTCATTTTCATCTTGTCCCCCTCAGTAATTGACTTTCTTTTCCAGCCGGCGCTGGAGGATCGTCAGGCCCAAAATCATCAGGAACAGGACCAGGGCGACAGCGCTGGCATAGCCCATGTCGAGGTCGTCAAAGCCCTTTTCGTATATGTAATACACGATCAGTTTGGTGGTACCCAGCGGTCCGCCTTTGTCCGTCATCATGTAGATCTGGGCGAAGACCTGGAAGCTGGTGATGGTGGTCATCAAGAGCACGTAGAAGGTGGTGGGGGAGATCAACGGCACCGTGACCTTAGTGAACTGGCGCCACTTGCCGGCTCCGTCCATTTCCGCCGCCTCGTAATAGACCTTGGAAATGTTTTGCAAGCCGGAAAGGTAGATGATTGTGTTGTAGCCGAGGCTTTTCCAAACCGTCATCACAATGATGGCAAACAGCGCCTGGGAAGGGCCTCCCAGCCAGTTTGGAATTTGAACGCCCCAGGAAGAGAACATCAGGGTGAAGATCCCTTTGGGCTGTGCCAGCCAGAGTTGGGGATTGATGCCCAGCCAGCCCAAAGCTGTGTTCGCCAGGCCGCCTTCTTCGGCGTAGATGATCTTCCAGACGATGGAAACCGCGACCAGGGAGGTCACGAAGGGCATGAAATAGATAGAACGGAAAAAGCCTTTGAGCCATTTTATCTGATTGAGTAAAACGGCAAAGGCGAGGGGGAAGATGATGCTGGCGGGAACGGCGATTAGCACCAGCCAAAAGGTGTTGAGCATCGATTGCCAGAATTCCGGATCGGTGAAAAGCCGGGTGTAATTCTGCAAACCGATGAAGTGGCCGATGCCCGTGACCCGGAACTCAAAGAAACTGATCACAAAGGAAAGCAGGATCGGGATGAATCGGAACAGGACCAAAAGAAGCAAGGCCGGAAAGATATAAATGAACGGCGTGATCTTCTTTTTCGTCTTCATGGCACCGCCTCGCTAAACAGGTTTATGATGAGAGTTTTTTGTAGGCTTCGAAGCCTTTGGCGAAGATATGCATGGCTTTGGCCAGATCGTCTTTGTTTAGCACGTAAGCCAAACGCATCTCGTTCCGTCCGAGCCCGGGAGTGGCGTAAAACCCTTCGGCCGGAGCGCCCATGACCGTCTCGCCGTCGATGCTGAATTCATTCAGCAACCAGGTCACGAAATCCTCGCAATCTGCGACCGGAAGTTTAACCAAAATGTAAAATGCGCCCTGCGGCTTGACGCAGACCACGCCGGGGATCTGCATCAAGGCGTCATAGACAAGGTCGCGCCGGGCCTGGTATTCGGCGATGAGCGGGACGAAAAACTCGTCTGCCAGCGGCACGCAGGCGTTGGCTGCCAATTGGTCCACCGTCGGCGGACAAAGGCGGGCTTGGGCGAATTTCAGGGCTGCTTCCATCAGAGGCTTGTTTTTGGAGGCGATGCAGCCGATGCGGGCTCCGCAGGCGCTGTACCTTTTAGAAACGCTGTCCACCAGGATCGCGTTCTCTTCAAAATCCGGTACGTGCATGATGCTGGTGTGGGACAGCCCTTCATAGAGGAATTCCCGGTAAACTTCGTCCGAAATGACGTAGAGGCCGTGTTTTTTGGCAATGGCGGCGATGCGGAAGATATCCTCGCGGGAATAGACGGTGCCCGTCGGATTGCCGGGATTGCAGACCATTATCGCTTTGGTCCGGGGAGTGACGCGTGCTTCGATCTCCGCGTCGGAAGGGAGTTGGAAACCGGTTTCGGCAAAGGTGGTGACCGGTTTGAGCGTGATCCCGGCCATGGTGGCAAATCCGTTGTAGTTGGTGTAGAAAGGTTCGGGGACCAGGATTTCGTCACCCACTCCGCAGACGACCATCATGGCGAAAGTGATCGCTTCCGAACCTGCCGTAGTCACGATGATCTCGTTTTCTGCCAGCTGGATCCCGCATTTGGCGTAATATTCCACCAGACCCTGGCGATAGATGTCCAGCCCCTGAGAGGGTCCGTAGGCCAGCACTTTGTCCGAGAAACTGTGATAGGCGTCCAGCATCGGTTGCGGCGTGGGGATGTCCGGCTGGCCGATGTTCAGATGATAGATTTTGATGCCCCGCTTTTTGGCGGCAACGGCATGGGGCATGAGTTTGCGGATCGGTGAGGCCTGGATTTCCAGCGCCCTTTGCGAGAGTTTCATATCAAATCCTTATTATGGTCTGCTGATGTCGGATATTGAGGAACCGGCAGATCTTAAACCTGCCTCTCCCATCCTGCCAGGTTTGAAACGCGGAATATCTGGCAAGCATCAAGGTAGCTTCCCGGTTGCCGGAAAGACGGGATCAGCGTTTTTTATCTTCCAGCAATCCCATCCCCAGGATGGTGCGGATGTTTTGGATGAGGGGTTTGAGTTCGAGTGTTTTGCCGCTGATGAACCACTGGGTCAGAAGCATGTCCATGGCGCCGAAGATGATGTAGGAAAGAGCCGTGACGTCGAAGGTGCGGATCCGGCCCTTGTCCATGGCCTTTTGCAGCAGTTTGGCGATGTAGTCCAGATAATATTGCATCGGGTTGAATGAAGGATTGCGCTTGTAGAACGATTCGCTCTGGCGCAGTTCAACCACGAGGAACTTGGCAATGTACGGTTTTGCGACCACCAATTCAGCATGCCGGACAAAGAAATCGTAAAGCCGCTCGATCGGATCCTTGATCGGTTCCGCTTCGGCCTGGATGATGGATATCTCGTCGTCGACCACTTTCTTCATGCATTGCAGCAGGAGGTCGTCCTTGTTTTTGAAATAGTTGTAAAGGGTGCCGATACCTACCTTAGCATGGATCGCGATGTCCGACATAGTGGTGTTTACGTAGCCTTTCTGGGCAAAGACTTTGATCGCCGCGACGAGGATCTTGGTCTTGTAATCAGTGGGCATGACGGACTTCTTCCGGGGTTTGGGATAGAGTTGCATATGTTACCTTCTCATTCATTATATTCTTTCAAATTCTTATAAATTTGGCGGTTATGTTTTGTCAAGCTTAAATCTGAAATGCTCCTGGATTCGGGCCGCGGTATGCGGACCAATTCCTTTGATCGAAGCGAGTTTTTCCAAACTGGCGTTCTTGATTTCCTCCACGGATCCCAGCTCTTTCAGGAGCAGGAACTTCGTCTGCTCGCCGATTCCGGGAATTTCCTCCAATTCGCTGATCAGGGTACGTTTGCTGCGCCGGCTGCGATGGAAATTGATGGCGAAGCGATGGGCCTCGTCGCGGATGGCTGTGAGAAGTCGCAAAGCGGAAGACGAACGGGGCAGGATCAGCGAATCCTGTCTTCCCGGGACATAGATCTCCTCAACGCGCTTGGCCAGGGAAATGAGCGGCAGCCCGGAATGCTCCGAGGCGTCCAGGATCTCCTTGCAAGCCGAGAGCTGGCCTTTGCCGCCGTCGATGATCAGCAGGTCGGGCAGCATCTGTTCGTCCTTGGCGACCTCCGCAATGAAACGAGTGAGAGTTTCCTGCAGCGCGGCGTAATCGTTTTGGGTGTCGATGCTACGGATTATGAAATGGCGGTAGAATTTCTTCTTGGGCTTGCCGTTCTCGAAGAAGACCGCGGAGGAAACAGTGTCTGTGCCCTGAATGGTGGAAATGTCCATGCAGACCATCTTGCGCGGAAGCTTCGGCAGGGCTAGTTTTTCCTTTAGTTCCTGGATGGGGAAAATGGTACGGTTTGCTTTGCGCAAGTGCGCCAGTTTACGTTCCTCGACCAGTTGGAAGGCGTTGCGTTTGGCCATGGCCAGCAATTTGCTCTTCTCGCCGCGTTGCGGAAGGCTGAGTTTTCCTCGCAGCCAGGCGTTCAATTCCTCCATTTCCGCGGGCTCGAAAGGCAGCAGTATCTCCTCGGGAAGATCGTCCCGGGTGGTGTAGTACAGTTTGACAAAGGCTCCCAGGATCTGGCCGGGATCGCGATCCTCGGCATTGCTGAGCGGATAATCCTCGCAATTGACCATCATGCCGCCCATAATGCGCAACACCACGCAGACAGCCACGTTTTCCTCCTGATAAAAGCCCAAAACGTCGATGTTATGCGAGTCCGGGGAATAGACCACTTGGCGCTTGCGAATCTTCTCGATGGCCTGGATGCGGTCGCGCAGATGGGCCGCTTCTTCGAACTTGAGATCCTCGGCCAGCGTGTTCATTTCATTGCGGAACTCGTCCAAAATCTCCTGGTGCTTGCCTTCGAAAAAACTCATCTGGCGCCGGACGATGCGCAGGTATTCCTCGCGCGAGACCGCTCCGATGCAGGGCGCGGGGCATTTGCCCAACTGGTGGTTTATGCAGGCGTTTTTGTATTTGATTTTGTCGGCCGGAATATTGCGCGAGCAGGTGCGGATGGGAAAGAT
>JAKQNV010000014.1 GCA_029565595.1 Candidatus Cloacimonadota bacterium | reverse complement strand
CATTTGCCAGCCCGAGCCCATCTGTCACGTCTAACGTCTCACGTTTAACGATTAACTCACTAACCCATTAACCCATTAACCCATTAACCCGATATCCCAGCCCGAGCCCATCTGTCACGTCTAACGTCTCACGTTTAACGATTAACTCACTAACCCATTAACCCATTAACCCATTAACCCATAAAAGCCCCGGCGGTGCGGAAAAGGGATATGTCAGCCGGAGGCCAGGTTCTTTTTGTATGCGAGGAATTTGCCGCTCAGCGCGGGATCTTCCAGGGCCAGGATCTGGATGGCCAGGAGGGCGGCGTTTTTGGCGGCTCCGACGGCCACGCAGGCAACGGGGACACCGGGGGGCATTTGCGCGACGGAGAGCAGGGCGTCCAGGCCGCCCAGGCCTCCGCTGGCCAGGGGGATCCCGATCACCGGCAAAACGGTGTGGGACGCCAGGACTCCCGGCAGATGGGCTGCCATCCCGGCCGCGGCAATGATGACTTTCACGCCCTCCGCGGCGGCGTTTTTGGCCAGCGCGGCCGTGCGTTCGGGAGCGCGGTGCGCGGAGGAAACATAAAAATCGTAGTCGACGCCAAATTCCTCCAACACCTGTCTGGCCGGCTCGCAGGCGGCCAAATCGCTTTTACTGCCCAGGACGACGCGGACGAGAGGCATGGCGGAGCTATTTGGCCTGTTCGTGCATGACGGTGAGGAGGTTGTGGATCTCCTGGCTGTCCTTCGCGGTGCTGAAAGCCTCCAGGACCTCGCTGTTCATGATCAGTTTGGAAATGTAGGAGAGGCTGAAGAGGTGCTGTTTGTCGTTGTGGAGCAGGAGCATGAAGAAAATGTTCACCGGCTGGTTGTCCGGGGCGTCGAAATCGACCGGACCGCTGGATCTGCCGAAGAGGATGCTGGGTGTCTTGATCTTGGAGGGATGGAGGTGGCGGGGATGGAGCAGCGCGACTCCGTGGCCGATGGCGGTGGAGATCAGTTCCTCGCGGGCGACGACGACCTCGTAGAGCCAGCGGGCGTCGCGGACGAGTTTGAGTTCCTTGGCCTTTTCGCTGAGGATGCGGATGGCGTCGAATTTGTTTTCCGCGGCAAAATCCAAAAAAATGTTCTCCGGCCGCATGTATTCCTCAAAATGGCAAATGACGCGCTTGAGGGCGAGGAGTTTCTCGTCGGTCTCGTTCAGGTTTTCCAGCCATTCGTTGAGCGAATCCTCGTCGACCTTGACGTTTTTGCCTACCATCTTGGTTTCGAAGGTGCCGCTGTTGATCATTTCCTGGATCACGCGCTCCGAGACCTTGAGTTTTTTGGCGGTGTCGGCCTTGGATAGATACTTTTTGGCCATTGAAAAAACCTCCCTTGGTTTTTAGTGCCTTGCGGGCTGTGGCGTCTGGAATCAAGGTTTATCTTGACAAAGATATAGAACTATTTGAGAGTGGAAAAATGGTCAAGAAATTTGTTTGCCTCGGACTGCTCCTGACGGTACTTTTTGGCTGCTCATATTCCGTATATTCAAATGCTTACCCGCATCTGAAAAAAATCGCCGTCCGCGCTTTTGAAAACCGTTCCAACCAGTTCGACCTGGGGGACAAAGTCCTCAACAGGCTGTCGGAATCGTTTCAAAACGACGGCCGTCTGAAGCTGGTGACGCAGCAGCCGGATTGCACGCTGGAAGGGACCATCCAGAGTTTTGACGAAAACATTTACAGTTTCGACAGCGGCAACAACGTCCAGGATTATATGCTGCGCCTGACCTGCAGCGTGACTTTCACCGACCTGATCGAAAACAGCGTGATCTACGAAAACAAGAATTTGGTGCTGACGGAGCCCTACGCGGTGTCCGCCTCCAGCACCGCCAAATCCAAAAGCAAAGAGGAAGCCACTGACGAACTCATCTCCCAACTCTTCAAAACGATTGTCCAAAACAGCCTCGAAACCTGGTGAGGGCGTCCGGCTGAACCGCTGGCTGGCCGAGTGCGGAGTCTGCTCGCGCCGCGAAGCCGACGGCATCATCAAAAGGGGTGAAATCCGCGTCAACGGCGAGCCCTGCACCGACCTCAGCCGCAGGATCGTGGCCGGGGCGGACAAGGTGTCCTGGAAGGGCAAAGAACTCAAGCCGGCACAGGAAAAAACCTATCTGATGCTCAATAAGCCGCGCGGCTACGTGGTCACGCGCAGCGATGAATTTGACCGCCAAACCATCTATGCCCTGCTGCCGGGCATGGCCGCGAATTTGCGCTACGCGGGCCGTCTGGACAAAAATTCCGAAGGCCTGCTGCTGCTGACCGACGACGGCGAGATGATCAACCGCCTCACGCATCCCTCCGGCAAGGTGGAAAAGGTTTACCGGGTGGAAATCGACCGCCAGTTGGGCAACCGGGAACTCGAACTGCTGCGTTCCGGAGTGCGCATCGAAGGCGGCCTGACGCATTCCGCCGGAGTTTTCGTGAAAAGCAAATCCAAAGGCGGGATGACGCTCAAGATCGTGATCACGGAAGGCCGCAAACGCCAGATCCGCCAGATGGTGGAAGCCGTGGGCGCCCGGGTCCACAACCTGAAACGCTTGCAATTCGGCCCGCTGGTCCTGAAAGACCTGCCCCCGGGCCGATGGCGGCCCCTGACCCCGGTTGAACTGAGGGCCTTAAAATCCATTACGGAGAACAAAATCCGATGAACATAGCTTTGGTCGGTTTGCCCAAAAGCGGCAAGACCACGATCTTCAATGCCCTGACCCGCTCAGCGGCGGCCACCGACAAATACGCGCCGCCGGCAAGCGCCCCCAACGTCGGCGTGGTGCAGGTTCCGGACGCACGGGTGACCAAACTTTCCGAACTCTACCAGCCCAAAAAGACGATCTACGCGCAGATCGAATACCGCGACTATCCGGGCATCTTTTCCTCGCACGCCGAAAATCCGGACAACGCGCTGTTTTCGGACATCAAGGCCAACGAAGGCTTCGTCCTGGTCCTGCGCGCCTTCGCGGACGGGGAACTGGAGGAACTCTATCCCGCCGGCCCAGCCTTGCAGCAGCTTTCCACCTTTGAGGAGGAAATGATCCTCAGCGACCAGATCGTGGCGGAAAAACGCCTGGAAAAGATCGAACTGGGCTACAAACGCGGCGTTAAGACGCCCGCCATCCAGTTTGAGGAAAAGATCCTCTTCCAGGTGTGCGAACATTTGCAGTCCGGACAGCCGCTGCGCACTCTGCAACTGCATCCGGAGGAGGAAAAGGCCCTGCGCGGCTTCCGCTTTTTCAGCCAGAAACCCATCCTGGTGCTGATCAACTGTTCCGAAGACGATTATCACGCTTTGGACGAACTGAAACAGGAGATCGCGGCCAGGGGCTACACCGCGGAAGTGATCGCGGGGAGGTTTGAAGAGGAACTGAGCAAACTGGACAGCGAGGAAGCGAAACTCTTCATGGAAGACATGGGCATCCGGGAGAGCATCCGCGACCGCTTTACCAGCCTGGGTTACAGCATGCTGGACTACATCAGCTTCTTCACCGTGGGTGAGGACGAGGTTCGCGCCTGGACGATCGAAGCGGGCGACAACGCCGTGACGGCGGCCGGCAAGATCCATTCAGACCTGGCCCGGGGCTTCATTCGCGCCGAGTGCTTCCGCTACGCTGACCTCCTGGAGCACGGCAGCGAAAAGCACCTGCGCGAAAAAGGTCTCTTCCGTTTGGAAGGAAAGGAATACATCGTTCAGGATGGGGATATCATCTCCATCCGGTTCAGCGTTTAGGAAAGCAGCATGGCCAACGGCGTCAGGAAGAAAGTCAGCGCGAAAAGATCCCGTTCCGGCGGGCTGAGACTCTGGCAGAAACGCCTGCTCGCGGGTCTGGTGACGCTGCTTTCGCTGCTGGTGTTGATCAGCCTGCTCGATGGCCTGGATTCCATCCTGGCGGACAAGGATTATCTGAGCCTGAAAGGCAACCTGCTCAGCTCGGTGTTCCAAAAGGGCGTGCAGGTGGACAATCCCATCGGGGTGTTCGGCGTGACGGTCGGTTACGCCTGCTCCTACCTTTTCGGTTATTGGTTTTCCCTGATCGGGGCGGCGTTGTTGGGCATCGCCAGTTTCCTCTTTTTTCTCGACCCCCGGTCATCCCGCAACCGGCAAAAGTTCTATCTGCTGCTGATCGCGGGGTTTCTGCAGCAGATCTGGCTGTCCAGAAACCTGGTTGATCCCGGTCACACCCTGATCCCCAAGGCGATCTGGACAGGCCTGGAAGCCGTGTTCAACAATTTCGGCGCGACCCTGCTGCTGTTTTTGGGTATGGCCTTCGCCCTGATCCTCTTTTTCGAATATCGCCGCATGAAGGAATTCTTCGCCCGGGTCTGGTCCGACCTGACAACGCGCCCCGAATCAAGCCCCCGCAAAGAGAAACCGCCCCAGCCGACCATCAATAAAGATGTTCCCGCCCAACCCGTTCCAGCTCCGGTGATCCAAAACCATTCCCAGTCCGGGGAGCCGGATGCGGGCGGCTTCATGCCGGCTGATCCAGTAACAGCAGGCAAAAACGTTGCCAAAGATAAGAAAGAGCCTCGCGCGCCGCAGCCTGACAATCCGGCCGAAGATAAGCGCGAGTACGTGATGCCCCCGATCGCGGACTTTCTGGAAAGCCCGGTCAAACTTTCCGACCGCGACCGCAAGGAGATCGAAAACCAGATCCTGGGGACCAGCCAGGTGCTGAAAGGCAAGCTGGCGGAGTTCGGCATCGAAGCGGAAGTGCGCAACGTGAACATCGGGCCCATCATCACACAATATGAGCTGGA
>JAKQNV010000061.1 GCA_029565595.1 Candidatus Cloacimonadota bacterium | reverse complement strand
GGTAATAAACTAAACCGATACTCCGGGCCTGGCAGCCGGACTCCGGACCTGAAATCCGGCGCCTGGCTGCCGTTCCGGGGTGCTTTTCCCCCTATTTTGGGAACTATCGCCACTGGAACACTCGCCGAAGACAGGGCGAAGTGGCTTCGGGGTATATTGGATGAGGGTTTCGGGGCCATAGGCGACGGGAGCGGGAGGGAATTTTGGGGGCTGAAAAAACGACTGGTGGAAAGGCCGGCCAAACAGGGATTTACGGGGGTAAAAAAAATAATATTCATTTAAGAAAGCCCTTGACACATATTCCGGCCCGAATATTATGGCATCAATATCGGATCGATTCCCGCCGCGGCTTTGCCAGAGCGGTTTCCAAGGGTTCTGTAAGGGACACTTCGGAACACCAATCCAGCCAGGCCAAGGGGCGTTGAGTGTATAACACATCAGCGTAGGGTCACGTTGTAAAAAGACCATCCCGGGAAGCGACGATAATATGTATAAAAGGAGATTAAAAAATGAATAAAAAAACATATTATGTCGAAAGCTATCCCGGCGAGTACTACGACCTGCCCGGATATCCCGTCCCCATCGCTGACGAGGACGAAACCCAGGACAGTCCTGTGATTCAGGACAGTCATCAAACCAACGTCGCCAGGACTGCGAACCTCGATAAGCCCCAGGATTTCTTAAAAGACCTGGATTCCAGCCTTTCCACCCCACCGGATCGCAGGCGATCCGTCGAGGACCCCGGGCGCTGGAATGACAATGAAAAGAAATCTCGCGTAGATGCGGCTGAAACCCAGGCCAGTCCTGTGATTCAGGACAGTCCTGTGTCTCTTGCCAGTCCTGTGTCCCAGGCCAGTCCTGTGTCTCAGGCCAGTCCTGTAACTCAGGCCAGCCCTGAAGCCACTGAGAGTCCTCTAAAAGACCTGGATTCCGATAATTCCCGGACTGCCCAGGAAGGTCCCCTCAAGGACATCTCCGTCGAATCCGCCGACGATCCCCCCTTTTTGGCGGCGATGCGTAGCGGAAACCTCGACGGCTACCTCAATCCCGTCGATTTCTGCGCCTTTTTGGCCTGGCTGGGCTACCGCCGCTACCTGGCCAACGGCGCCTGCGAGATTGTGTTGGCGCGCGGCTGGGTCGTTGAAAAGGTTGACATCCTCCGCCTCAAGCAGGAGATCGAAGCCCTGATCAGCGGCGCGGACTTCATCCAGAGCGTCAAGGACCGCGTTTTCCGGAAGACCAAGGAATTTTTCATGGTGAAAAATTTGACCTCCCTGCCGGTCTTCGCGGGAGAGTTTTTGCAGGACGAAGCAGATCTCTGCGTGAAGGTATACCTCAATTGCGCGGTCAGGGTCTCGTCCCTGCGGATCGAGCGCGTCCCGCTGGAAAACCTGGAAAAATACGTCTGGAAAGAAGACATCATCCACCGCGGCTTCGCCTTTGACCGCGATTGGCAGGAGGGGATCTACTACCGCTTCACCGTCAACCAGTGCAGCGATCCCGACCGCCGCGACGAACGGGGCCGCCCGCTCTTCGACCAGAAGCGCCACGAGGCCTACCTCTGCTCCATCGGCTACAACCTCCACGGCTACAAAAGCCGCCTCCAGCCTTGCCTGACGATCTATTCCGACGCCACCGACGGCGACCGCGAACGCAACGGCGGCTCAGGGAAATCCCTGATCATTCAACTCCTGGAAGCCATGCAGGCCCCCTCCAGCGGCTCCGACAGCCGGGTCGTGGTGGAGACCGGCGAGACCCTGAAACGCGATTATAACCACAATTTCGACCGCGTGACGAAGCAAACGCGGGTGGTGGTGATCGACGACCTGGACACGCGTAAATTCCACATCGAAGACCTCTATTCCGCGGTGACGGTGGGAATGACGGTCAACCGCAAAGGCCAGACCTCCCAACACCTCTCCTACGAAGATTCGCCCAAATGCATCATCACCAGCAACAATCCGGTCTCCGGGACCCGCGATTCCGACATCCGCCGCCGGATGGACGTTCAACTCCTCCGCTACTACAACGCCAAACACCAGCCCCGGGACGATTTCAAGCGCGGCTTCTTCAAAGAAGGCTTCACCACGCGCGACTGGAACCAGTTCGATTGCTTCGCGCTTTACTGCATCAAGCTTTCCCTGGCCTACCAGGTCGCCACGCTGGGACTGCCCGCCTACGCCAACAACGTCCTGGAAACCTCGCTGGAACTGGAGATCGGCGACGACCTCGTCGAATATCTGGACAAGATCATCCTCACCGCGCTGGATAGGGAAGGCGTGGCCAAACTCGACTCCCGCCGGATCAAACTCGACTACGAGGAAGAATACAGCGTCCGCCGCAAGGAATCCTCCAAACGCTTCAACTCCCGGCTCAGACGCTACGCGGAACTGAGGAAACTGGATGTGGAGATCAGGTCCTCCGGCGGTGTTTACCAGGCGGTCTTCACCTCAGTTCAGGGGGGCAGGGGGTGAAATCCGTCAAAATGTCACCATCCCGTCACCAGCAAAAAGGCACTTTAGCCTTTAGCAGAGCGGGTTCGTCAAAATGTCAAAATTATCCCCTATTGCACGTGAGAGATTCTATAATCTATAGAGCAGATGGTGGGTTTCGTTTTGACATTTTAACAAGGTGCGGGGTGACAATGGCTTACCCCGTCAAAATCCCGTCAAAACCCGCCAAAACGCATACTAAGGAGAGCATATGAAAGCAATACTGAAAAACGCCCTGTTGGCCTATTCCGGCAAATGTGACGGCCTGGTCTTCTACTACAATCCCCGGCTGGAGCGCGTCCTCGTCCGCGCCCTGCCCCGCTGGAAGCCCACCGCGAGCAACCGCCGCCTGGCCGACATCGCCCATAACCTCAAGGCGCTGGGCCTCTCGCCCGGATTCCGCCTCGACCTGGTCAACTACACCGAACTCTACCGCCGCCAGTACCGCGCCTCCAACTGCGCCTGCTGGTACAACCTCTTCAACAAGATGATGTACGCCCTGGCCAAAGAATACGGCGTCGATCTGGCCACACTCACACGCGCCGGGATCGCCGACCGCGACCTGCCCTGTTCCTCCGTCAAACGCGCCGTCGAGGCCGGGCTTTTGCCACCCGTCCCCGGCTACGAGAGGCTGGACAGCGGGATCTAACAGAGGCCGCAATTAAAAGAGAACGCAGATGATCAGGAAAAAGAGGAAAAAGACTTGATTTATTAAGGATTTTCAGGATGGATCGGCGTCAGTCCTGTAATTCGTCAAGATCCTCACAATCCCCTTTTTCCTATTTCTGCGTTCTCTTTTCCCCAGCGCAGGAAAGTCATTGACAGCGGCCTGCGCGCAGTAAAGATGAGATCCGGATGTATGACTATTATAGATCACCTCAAGGAAGGATGAAATGAAGAAGATAAGATTAACGCTGGCACTGCTGATCATACTGGGCCTGGCCTGCGGCTGCGCCTGCAACAAGAAGAAGGACGCTCCGGCGAACCCGGCTCCCACGACGGACGAAACCAAGGCGCTGAACGCGCAAAACAACACTTTCGCCTTTGACCTCTACGGCAAGGCGGACAAGCCCGGCAAGAACCTCTTTTTCTCACCCTACAGCATCTCCTCCGCGCTGTCTATGGTTTGGGGCGGAGCGAAAGGCAACACCGCCGCCGAAATGGCCAAAGCGCTGAATTTCACGCAAGGCCAGGCAGCACAACACGCTGCTTACAAGGAGCTGTTGGCTGCCCTGAACGGCATCGGCGACAAGGGAAAAGCCGAGCTGAGCGTGGCGAACGCCCTCTTCGGCGCCAAAAAATACGAGGATCTGCTGCTCCCGGATTACCTGAAACTGCTGCGGGAAAACTACTCCAGCGACCTCTATTCGCTTGATTTTTCCAATCCCCAAGGCTCTGCCGACTTTATCAACAATTGGGTGGAAAAAAAGACCAAAGAACGCATCAAAAACCTGGTCAACGAGGACCACATCAAGCAAAGCAACGACGGGCTGGTGGTGGTCAACGCCATCTATTTCAAGGGCAACTGGCAGACCCAGTTTGACCCCAAAGCTACGAAAAAAGACGATTTCTACACTTCGGCGCAGGAGCGGATCCCCGCCAATGCCCGGCCCGTGGAAATGATGCACCTGCAAAGCGATTTCCCCTACGCGCAGCTGCCCGGGATGCAGGTCCTGGAACTGCCTTACGCCGAGAAGGACCTGGCGATGCTGGTGGTCCTGCCGGACAAGATCGATCCGCTGAAAACGACTCTCAACGCCGATACTTTCAGCGAGTGGCAGGACGCGCTTTCCACGCGGGAAGTGAAGGTCTTCCTACCGAAATTTACCTTGGATCTGACTTTGGAAGGACTCTCCGAAATGTTGAAAGCACTGGGCATCAAGGACGCCTTTGACGCCAACCTGGCCGATTTCACCGGCATCCGCGAACCCGGCAAGGCTGATCTCTACATCATGGACGTCCTGCACAAGGCTTTCGTGGAAGTGAAGGAAGAAGGCACCGAAGCCGCCGCCGCGACCGCCGTCGTGATGGCCACCAAAGCCGCGCCCGGCCCCGGACCGGAGATCCCGGTCTTCCGCGCCGACCATCCTTTCCTCTACTTCATCGTCCACAAACCCTCGAACACCATCCTCTTCATGGGCAAACTGGCCGAACCGCCGAAACTGAAGTAAGGGGTTTATATAGCACGCAGATCTGCGCAGAAAGGGACGCAGATCAACGCGGATTTGTACGAGAGAAAAAAAGCCCCGGAGACCGGGGATAAGCCTCGGCTCCAGGGTTTTCGTATTCAGGCTGTTTCAACACAGAGGCACAGAAGGGGGGCTGTCCACGAATTACACGAATCACACGAATTTCACTAATTAGAGACAGTAAGTAAAATTTGCGAAATCTGCGTGAAACCTAAAGATCTGCGCAAATCTGCATGCACCCTAAAATCTGTGCGATCTGTGTGATCTGTGCGAGATAAAAACAGCCAGAAATCAGCAGCGTGAGAGCGCCTGATCCAGGTCGGCGATCAGGTCGTCTACGTTTTCGATACCCACGGAGAGGCGTACCAGGTCGTCCGTGATCCCGGCCTTGAGTTTCGCATCGGCGCTGACCTTGGCGTGGGTCATGGACGCCGGGTGCTGGATCAGGGTTTCCACGCCGCCCAGGGACACGGCCAGCACGGCCAACTGCACGCTGTCCATCATGACCTTTCCCGCTTTCAGCCCGCCTTTGAGGCCAAAGGAGATCATCGCGCCAGGCCCGGATTGCTGGCGTTGGGCAAGTTCGAACTGCGGATGCGAGGCCAGTCCGGGATAGCGGACCCAAGCCACGCGGGGGTGTTTTTCCAGAAAATCCGCGATCTTTTGGGCATTGGCCTGCGCCCGTTCGAGCCGCAGGGAAAGGGTTTTCAGCCCGCGAATTACCAGGAAGGCCTGATGCGGATCCATGCTCGGGCCCATGCTGGTCATCACGTTGTACATGCGGCAATGATCGGCATCGGTTTTGGCGACGATCACGCCTCCGACGACATCCGCGTGACCGTTGATGAATTTGGTGATGGAGTGCAGGACGATGTCCGCGCCCAATTCCAGCGGCTTTTGCAGGTAGGGCGAGCAAAAAGTGTTGTCCACGACGAGCAGGATTCCGCGCTGATGGGCGATTTCCGCGCAGGCGGCGATGTCGGTGATGGATATCGTGGGATTGGCCGGAGTCTCGATGTAGAGCAGTTTCGTGTTCGGGCGCAGGGCGGCTTTGACGGCTTCCAGATTGCTGGTGTCCACGAAGGACGCCTCCACACCGAAGCGGGAAAAGTGTTTTTCCAAAACGCTGCGCGAGGCTCCATAAACGGCTTCGGTGGAGACGATGTGGCTCCCGGCGCCCAGGTAGGACATGTATACCGTAGTGACCGCGGCCATTCCGCTGGCTACGGCGATACCCCCGAAACCGCCTTCCAGCAAGGCCACCAGATCTTCCAGCACACGCGTCGTGGGATTTCCCAAGCGGGTGTAGATGAAGCCGTCGCTCTCGCCGGCAAAGCAATCTGCGCCGTCCTGGGCGTTGCGGAAGGCGAAAGTGGAGGTCTGGTAGATGGGCGGGGTCACGGAGCGCAGGGCGTCCGGGCGCTGTCCGCCGTGGATGAGTTTGGTGTCGAATCCTGAATCTTTACGCATTTCTATTCCTTTATTGTGTTTATTGTCGGGATGGGGGCCGGTCAATTGTGACGGCTGGTTACCGCTTCAAATACCGCCCGGTTGGCTGAGATGATCTCCTCGAGGCTGGGAGAGGGGATGTTGGCAAAATCCTCCAAGGCTTCAGCACAGAGGCGGTGGATGTCCGTAAAAGCGATCCTGCCAGAGAGGAAAAGTTGCAACGCCGCTTCATTGGCGGCATTGAGCGCCGTGGGCAGGAGGCCGCCTTCGCGCGCGACTTCCAGTCCGAGATAAAACAGCGGATAGCGCCGGGGATCGAGGGCGCCAAAAGTCAGATCACCGAGTCGGGTGAGATCCGTCTGGACCAGTTGCGAGGGCAGGCGCCGTGGATGGGACAGGGCGCAGAGGATGGGAAGTTTCATGTCCGGGGCGCTGAGTTGCGCCAAAAATGAGCCGTCCACAAACTCGACGAGGGAATGGACCACCGACTGCGGATGCAGCAGCGCGCCGATCTTGGCGTAGGGCAGGCCGAAGAGCCAATGCGCCTCCATCACCTCCAGCGCTTTGTTGAACATCGTGGCGCTGTCCAGAGTGACCTTGGCGCCCATGTTCCAGTTGGGATGCTTCAGCGCCTGTTGGGGCGTGATATCCGCGAATCTATCCAGCGGCAGATCCCGGAAAGCGCCGCCGGACGCGGTGATGTGGACTTTCCTGATCTCGGATTCCGGCCTGTCGCCAATGCATTGGAAAAGCGCGCTGTGTTCGCTGTCCACGGGGATGAGTTTGGCGCCGGTTTCCTTGATCAGGGGAATCAGCAGATGTCCCGCCATGACCAGCGATTCTTTATTGGCCAGGGCCAGGCGTTTGCCGCGCTGGGCGATGGCGAAACTGGCCTGCAGCCCGGCCGAACCGCTGACGGCGTTGAGGGCGACGTCGTAATCCCCTTCCCGCAAGGCTTCCAGGAGTCCATCCCCACCATACAATATCCGATGTCGCGGTAATTGGCGGCGCAGCTCTTCCTGTTGGCGAGGATACGTAATTCCCGTCAGGACGAGCGTTTTGACTTTGAATTCTTCAGCGATGCGGAGCAGGCTTTGCCAATCAGTATGGGCAGAGACGAGGCTGAGGGTAAAATGAGCGCTTTGCTCGCGCAGAACGGCGAGGGTGGACGTTCCGATGGATCCCGTCGCCCCAAGAAGAGCGAGTTTTACCATCGGTAACTGAGGGAAAGCCTCTGCGAGGAGCCCAGGGCGTCGGAAGCGCCGGCCCGCCAGGCGTAATCAAGCCCGAGGCTGTGCCAGTTGACTCCCAACCCGGCGGTGAAACAATCCGCGTCCCAGCCCGCCATGACATTCAGCGCAGGAACCGGCCGCACCGAGACTCCGGCGTGCAGGTCGGCGCTGAAGATCCCGGCTTCAAAATTGGAGGCGGCTCCGCGGTCGTCCGCGAAAACCTGGGCGCGCAAGGCTACATGGACCGGGATGTCCTGTTTCAGGATCTGCGCCTGGTAGCCAAGTTCGAGGTCGAGATTGGGAATGGCGGTCTCGCGGGTGCCGTTTTCCCAGATGACCTGGGTGGAAAAGAAGTCGCGAAGGTTGGCCGCCGCGAGGAATCCGGAACCCACCTCCCAGAGCAAACCCAAATCCGCTCCGAAGCCGAAGCCGTAGTTTTCTGCCAGGTTGCGGTAGGCCAGTTTGGGCGTCAGGCCCAGCTGGAGTTTCTCGCTGACCGAACGGGCCAAACTGCCGTAGAGGATGAAATCGTTGTTGCTGACGGTCTTCCAGATTTCGGGGCGGTTCTCGTTGCTGAGGGTGTCGGCCGGATTTTCCAACTGGGTGAGTTTGATCCTGTCGATGCCGAGGTGGTTGATCTGGAGAGAGGCGCGGGTTTTGACGCCGAAGACCGCGGAGATCTGGTTTTGCTGCAGCAGGCCCTCGAAATGCTCGCTGCGCATCAATTCCACGCCGCTGTCAGGGCTTACCGCCAGCAAAGCCGGATTCCACCACCCCGCGGCCAAAGAGCCGGAATTGGTGAGGCCGGTGTTGCCCATGGCCTGGTTTTGGACTCCGGGGGCGAGCTGGAAGATCTCGCCGGCGTATTTTTCCGCCTGCAGCGCCGTTGCCAGAAGCAGCAGCGCGAGAATTATCTGTATGTATCGCATTGATTTCACCTATAAAGACAAGATAAAGCGGAGGGGTCTTTCGTAAAGGAAAAAGTTGGCAAATCCTCCTTTGCCGCCAAAAAGCAGTCAGATGAAAAAACATTTTGGCTCGGTGCGATTTCCGTTTAACCTGTTTATACCCCCAAGGGGTATATAAAGAAAGGATGGAACAATGAGCAAATGCAGACTGCCTGAAAGGAAAGCGCACCATACCGCGAATCTCAAAACCAAACTGGTCCACCGTATGAACCGGATCGAGGGCCAGGTCCGGGGTATCCGTAAAATGATCGAGGAAGACGTTTACTGCGATGACATCCTTACCCAGATCGCGGCCGTTAAAAGCGCCATCAACGCGGTGGCGCAGAATCTCTTCGAGGCGCACCTCAATTCCTGCATCGTCGAACAGATCCGTTCGGGATCGGACGAAGTCATGGCGGAGCTGCAGGAAACAGTCAAACGCATGCTCAAATAAGCAACAGGAGATAAAATGAAATCTGCAATCACTTTACTGCTGGCGATCATCGCCTTATTGCCGATCGCCCTCAACGCCCAATGCGAAAACTGCCAGAACCACCAAATGGTTGGCAATCAAAAAGCCAATGCCGGCACCAAAACGATAGTCAAACACATTTTCACATCACAGAACAAAAACTATTGGGTCAGTGAAGACAAGTACATTTCCTATAAGTGGCAGTCCAAGCCTAAAATCGGTACCAACATGCTGCTGGTAACCGTCTATTCCAAAGGGAAAAAGATCAACAACGACCTGATCCTCACTGCCAACAGCTATATGCCTTCGATGCGCGGAGCCCACGACACAGGCGACCAGCCGATGATGGTCAACAAGAAAAAAACCTACGTGATACCGGTAAATCTGGTGATGCTGGGCGATTGGGAAGTGGAGCTTAACTTCCGCCAGAACGGGAAAATTATCTATACCGGATATATCCAGCTGAACCTGTGAACCGGTAGAAGCCAAATCCTCAATCGGACATGAAATCCACAACCGGCTTTCTGATCGGAATCTTGATCCTGCTCATTCTGATGGCCTTCCAGCCGCTGTTCGGAGACGATCAGTTGCTGTTTCTGGAAGGCCAGTTGGTGGGCGGTTATTCCAGCTTGACGAACGGCCCCATCCTGTATTCCCACCACGCCAAAGACTCAATGCAAAAGCCCTCGCTGGGTTTCGACTACATCCGCAAGTTCAACAATGGCTTCCGGGATACAGGCACCCTTGCGGTTCAATACCGCGTTGCCTACAACGAAAGTATAAAACCTCGCTTTGAAAGCCAGATCTACAACCTATACTACAAACACAAGCTGCCCGGTTTCGACCTGTGGATGGGCAGCAACCGTCCCGCCGCCGGTCTCTCCTCTTATCTGGACAACCATGCCGCCCTGCTTCCGGACATGACCATGAAAGTCTTCACCTTTGACCGCGACTGGGGCGCCGGGCTCGACGCCGACTGCGGCTGGATCAGGTTTGCGGCTTCCGCGACCAACGGCGCGGGAATGCGCATCTACAACAAAAAAGGCAACTATATGCTGGCTGCGAGGATTGGGATCGGCGATTTCAATAAAAGCAATTACACTTTAGGCCTTAGCGGCATCCACGGCAAAGTGTTGGAAGCAATGGGCTACAACCTGGGCCATGCCAATTCGGCCACTGGGGAGTACACTCTCCATCCGGAGGATTACATCGGCGCTGACGGCTCGCTGCGTTATCTGAACTATTTCCTCAAATTCGACGCGCTGTCTGGCCAATTCTACAACCAGCCAGCCCGGGCGCTGCTGGTGCGGACTGGATTCAATCTTCTGTCCGAAGACCGCCTCAGCCTGGAAGCGCAATACCTCTATTCCAAACATGCTGTGTTCAACAATGCGAATTTGGCCGCTTCCGTCACATACCGTATAACTCCGGACCTGGCATTGCGTGCGCTGTTCGATTACGATTTACGGGCAGACGAGTCCAAGATCGTCGGCCAGATCTATTACTATAAGGGGCTTGGCCTCTGAGGATTCCTCCATGATAAAACGCCTTGTACTGCTATTCCTGGCACTGTCGCCATTTCTGGCTTACGCTGCGACCGGCTGTGACCTCAACGATCCCGACCGTGATGTCAAACGCCTGTTTCCCACTTCCACCGGCTATAAGACATCCTATGCCTCGATCCAAAAATCGGGCGGTAAGGCAACCCTGGCCGCAGTCGAAAAAGCCCTCGGAGACAAGTTTGGCGGTCTGTATGAGACCATCGACGCGCCCTATACCATCTACACCATATACAAAGGCAACAGCGTGATCGGTTACGTCCACGGAGTAAATCAGAAAGGCGCTTATGGAGGGTTGCAGGTGTTCCTGGCCCTGGACACAAAAGGGAAGATCACCGGTTTTTACTACCAGAAGCTGTCTTCCAAAAACGCCGCCAAGTTCAAGGCGGCTGCGTTTGCCAACCAGTTCACAGGCTTGTCCCTGGCCGATTTTGCCACATTGGACATCAAGACCGGCAAGGGTACCGGCAAAGCGGCTCTGATCAAAAATCCATCCACTGCAACGGACAAAGATTTCCTGAACACCTTGCGCGGCGTTAAAAAAAACCTGGTCCTAATGAACGTATTCATCTACAACAAATAGGAGATTAAAATGCCAACCATCAGCGGCATTGCTTATAAGAACCTGCGCCGCAAGCGCATCCGCAGCATCCTGACCATCCTGGGCATAGCCCTCTCGACCTGGGTGCTGGTCTCACTCCTGGGCTTTAACCGGGGGTACGAAAACTCCCTGAACAAGGATATCGACAATCTGGGCTTCCAAGTTCTACTAACGGCCAAAGGATGTCCCTACGAGGCCGCCACCCTGATGCTGCAGGGCGGGCAGGGGCTCCGCTACATGCCGGAAAACACCGTCGACAGCCTGCGAGCTGACAAAGAAGTGGAAGAGCTTACTCCCATGCTGATGCAGACCGTGTTCGATCCCGGAAAAGGGGAAGAGGGCGGCGTGGTCGGTTATCTCGGCATTGATCCCGCCACCTATCCCAAAATGAAGCCCTACCTCACCTTCAGGGAGGGAAAGTGGTTCAGCGGCGAAAACTCGATGGAAGCCGTGATGGGCTTTGAATCAGCCGAATTGGAACAACGCGAGGTAGGCGACCAGATACTCATCCCGGGAAAAAACGTCGAGGTGACTGTTGTGGGGATACTCAACAGGAGCGGCACCCAGGACGACGGGACCATCTTCATGCCCTACAAGAGCCTGCAGAAGATCTTTGGAGTACAGGACAAACTGACCAGCGTCGGAATAAAATTGAAAAAGACAGCCAATATCAATGCCTACGAAGAAAAACTCTATACCATCCCGGACGTGCAGGTAGTTTCCATAGCCCAGGTCAAGAACACCATTTCCAACCTCGTTTCCACGGCCCGGGTAATGGTGATGTCGATCGCGATCATCGCCATCCTGATCGCCATGGTCGGTGTGATGAACACGATCCTGATGTCGGTATGGGAACGGTTTCAGGAAATCGGCATCATGAAATCCATGGGAGCTACGACCAGCCACATCTTCCGGCTCATCTGGCTGGAAACGACCATCCTCTGCCTCTTCGGCGGCATAATCGGATCCCTTCTTTCGGTTGTGCTGGCCAAAGCCACCGGAGCCCTGATCCGCTACATCCTGCCATACTCGCCGACAGGTTCGCTGATCCGCATCGACGCGCCACTGGTGTTGGAATCCATGGGCATCATACTCTTCATCGGCCTTTTGAGCGGGATTTATCCCTCTTTACGCGCTGCCAGGATAAAGCCGATCGAGGCGATCCGCAGCAGCGAGGGGGAGTTATGACCGATATCCAGATCCAGGCCAAAGATCTCAGTAAGGTGTACGTGCGCGGCTCGGAGAAAATCATCGCTGTCAACAAGATCACCCTCGAGGTAGACAAAGGGGACTTCGTGTCTTTCATCGGGCCGTCAGGTTCGGGCAAGACCACGCTCTTGCATCTGCTCGGGTGTTTGGACGATCCGACTTCCGGCGAGCTTAGCATCGAGGGCAGAACCGTAGTAAGCGATGGGAAATCCCTTCCGGAAAGCAAATTATCGCCTCTTCGCCGCAAGCTGTTCGGTTACATCTTCCAAAAATTCTACCTCATCCCCACACTGACAGTCAAAGAGAACATTCTGCTGCCCTTCGCCTTTCATCGCAAGCCGGGACTCGCCATGACTGCTAATGAGGTCGCGGAAAGGCTGGGTTTGTCAAAGCGCCTGGCCCATCTGCCCAAAGAGCTCTCCGGCGGGGAGATGCAGCGGGTGGCCATTGCCCGGGCGATCATAAACAGGCCCAGGATCCTGCTGGCGGACGAGCCTACCGGAAACCTGGACAGCAAGCGCAGCGAAGAGATCTCCGAAATACTCTCCGATCTTAACAGGTCAGACGGGCTGACAATCATTCTGGTCACCCATAATCCCAAATTGGCCACAAAGGCTCATAGGATCATTGAACTGCAGGATGGCCGGATAATCTGACTGGAGAGAGCTGTTCCCGAGTTAACCGAAAATGACTGCGTCAGCAGAAATTAGAGTGCGTTTCCGATCCGGGGAAATGAATCCTTTGCGCAGTTCCCCCGACTCCGGTCATTTGAAGAAGTGCGGATTGTCCTCGATGAACTGGTCTTTGATCTTCCAGAAGGCGGTGGCCTTGGCGCTGTCCTTTTTCAGGTAGCGATAGCCGATCATGGACACGATCAGCGCCCCCAGGGCGTCCACCAAAAGGTCTTCCATCGTGTCCAGCACGCCCAGGCGCGTGTCGAAATAGCCATAGACGAGTTCCAGGTTCCTGGCTTTCTGCATATTCACGCCCAAAACGCTGTCCGCGCCGTATTCGAAGACCTCCCACGCCACTCCGACGATCAGGGAAAAACTGAAGGCAAACAGCGCCAGGAAAAAGGGGCTGAGGTGCTTGTGGACATTCCGGTCGTTGTTTACGGTATAGACCAGCAGGAATCCCGCGTAGGCGATGAACGGCGCCGAGGCCAGATGCACGATCACGTCCCACCATCTGAATTTATAATAGAAATGCTGAACCTCGCCGAAATACATCGCAGCCAGCAGATAGATCAGGATCACGATCTGGAACAGGGAAGGGATGGACATCAGTTTGCGTTTGCGCAGCCAGAGCGGGGAGATCAGCAGCACCAGCGCCAGCAGGCCGTTCATCATGATGTCCCAATGCCTGATCAGGACGCTGTAAACGGTGAATCCGACCGTGAAGAGGATCAAAAACCAGCGCAGGACCAGAGGCAGACCCAGTTTCTTATGCCGGGAAAACACCGAGGCAAATTCAAACATGGACAGCGTGACGACAGCGATCATCATCAGCGCCCAGGACTGGCTCAGGCACAATTGCACGACCGACACCAGGCAGAGCAGGATAAAGAAGTACCACAAGACCACTTCCACGGTTTCCAGGCTAAGTTTCCTGCTCACCGTCATAGGCCGGATCCCGTTTTGTACTCCGTTACGCATTGATCTCCTCAAACCGGCATTTCAGGCAAAGGGCAGACACGGGGCATTTCGCACCTTGATTCAGCTGACGCGGAAAATAAAAACCGTTTTGTAGATCACGCTCTGCCTGAATGTTCATCAATACTGTCCTTGGTTGACATATCCAATTTTTAGAATCTATCTGCGGAAGGCAGTTTAAATGTCAAGGTTTTTAATCTTTCCCAGCGGAAATGAGGGAAATTGGCGCAGTTATCCTTCAGGACAGGACTGCTGGCGCTCCGGGGCGCGAGTCTGAAAACACGCCTGACCGGCAGGGCTGCTTTCACCAGGGGACGCTTTACTTCTGCAGATAATTCTTGACACTCTCTTGCCAGGCTATCTTGATGGACAAATATCTTTTTTCTGAGCGCCGGGGCGCGGGGAGAAATGATGAACAAGGCAGATTTCAGTTTCAGGTCATCCCTCGCAGGCATTAGCAGCGGCGGTTGCGATGCGGCGCCGGTGTTGGCGCTGTGGCCATGGTGGAGGTAGCCGTGTTTATTTTCCCCAGGTCAAAAATTCTTCCAACACTTTCACAAAGCCAAACGTTAGATAAACAGAGATACAAGGTATAAACCGATGCTCGACCTGGACGCTTTCGTCAACCTGCATGAACGGGCCCTGTTCAATTTCGCGCTGCACATCACGCGGTCGGAAGACGAAGCGGAAGACCTGGTCCAGGAAACCTGGCTCAAGTGCCTGGTCCACCAGCAGACCCTGGAGCCGATGCCGGAAGCGAAGCAGCGCAGCTGGCTGTTCACCGTGTTGAAGAACCGCTGGCTGGACATCTGCCGCCACCGCAAGTTGGAAGCGATGGTCAGTTCGCAATCCGAACAGGGCTACACCCCACCGGCTTCGGTTTACCAGTTGGACGCGCATTTGGACAAGTTGCCCGATTTGGAGCGCGAGATCCTGCGCCAGAAATTCTGGCTGGACCGCAACAGCCGGGAGATCGCCGAAGATTTGGGGATCCCCGAAGGAACGGTTCGCTGGCGCTTGAAATGTGCGATGGACAAAATGAGAACGTATATTGAAGGAGATAAAAGGAGGAACAATGTCCACCCTGATTAGAAACGTGGGTATTCTGGACGCCCGCAAAGCCACTCCGGAGCAGATCAGCGCCATTGGCCAGATCAGCAATGTCGGCAGTTTGGTGTTGAGCGCCGCCAACAAGTCCGAACTGATGAAAGTCAGCCTGTTCAACGTGGGCCGGATCCTGGAACTGGATGACGATTACACCATGTTCACCGGCTCGATGGAGATCACGCGGCAGCTGCTGGAAGACTCCGCAAAAGGAGTGAAACTATGCATGGTGGGCCCGCTGACCGTCGATTCGGACATCACGCCCGAACTGCTGCAGGAAAAACTGGTCGCCCTCTACCTGATCGGTCCCGCCTCCGTTCCGGAAAACCTCTACGGCGCGTTCATGAGCCGGGTTAAAGACATCGCCGGGCACGTGGCTGTGGAACCGGCGGGGATCATTAAAGCCAAGGGCAAGGTCGTAGTCAGCAACGCCTACCTGAACCGGCTGGAAGACGCCACCGACCTATCCATCTCAGGCAACGCTGTGATCGAGGAAGACGTCGATATTGAACTTTTTTCCCGCAAGATCGCCACTCTGCGCGTCGCCGGCTCCATTCAGTTCGAAGAGAAGCAGGAGGCAGTGTTGCGCAAGGCATTGGTCGAATCCGACCGCACCCGCATCAAGATCATCCGGCTCGATTTCCACTACGTTCCGGGCGGTACGGTCGTGGACAGTTTTTCGTTGATGACCCTGGGTAAAAAGACCATCTCCTGCCACGGGATCCTCATCCTGCACGAAGAGGTCACGGCCGAACTCATCCGGGAAAAGAACGTCCGCTTCGAAGCCGGGACCATCTACTTTCCCAAGGCCGTCATCGAGGAAATGGCCACCCGCCTTTCCCCCGGCAGCAAAGGCCTGCCCTACGAACCGGGCAAGTTCGAGGTCATTTCCTGCATCCAGCAGATGACCAACGCCAGACTGTCCCAAATGCCGGACAAAACCACCCTGCTCGTCATGGGCTCGCTGGATTTCGCCGACAACGTGGACGTCAACCTGATGGTGGAAAAAATCGCCATCTTGGACAACTACGGGGAAGTGACCGCCCATCATGAACTGGCCAGCATCCTGCAAAGCAAGCTGCGGATCAACGAAGGCAAGGTGGGCAACAAGGAAGAAGAGCAAGCCGAACAGCAGGAAGGCCCAGGCGATACCGTTTACGACACCATGATCGAAAACGTCGCCGTCTACACCTTCTGAGCGCTTCACATCGGGTCCGGCAGGCCAGAGGAACCCCGCAAGCCGCGGGGTTCTTTTTTTCCGCCCTCAGACCTGGCCGCCAAACCTGTTTCCCACTTCCCGTAGACTTCCCGTACGCCGGACGGGATGTATTCGGGATGTGTACCGGAAGTAAACTGTCTGGTTCTGAGGGAGGATTGAAGGGTGGATATCGCTCCGGCAACGCTACAGTTTTTTCCTGACCGGCAATCATCGGAGAGGGTATAAAGAACTGAAAGCTTGGAGCAAAGCATATTTGGCGACTTGAAAAAAAATCCCAACACTTGCTGGTGGCTGTCCGTTAGTTAAGTAGATTACACAATGTTTGGGAGAAACAATGAAGAACCTCTACAAAGCCCAAGACCCAGCCATGCAGAACGACGGTTCCGCAGCCCACAGCGCTTCGGCGTTCCTTCAGCAACACCAGAACCATGACGGCTCCGCTCCCCAAGTCCCTTCTTTGAACATACTGCGGGAATGGAGCGGACACATGGCCCGGTTGCTGAGGGTCCGCATGCATCTGCTGTAACGTTGATGAGTCGGGATCCCGGCTTTCCGGCAAACTGGAAGCCAGGATCCCGGCCGTTTATTTGATCAGGAGCATTCTCCTCTTCGCTTGATAATCCCCCGCCCGCATTCTGTAGTAATAAATCCCGCTCGGCAACGGCTTGCCGTCATCATCCCGGCCATCCCATAAGACCTCGTGTTTACCCGATGGCATGATCTTATCCACGAGGGTTTCAACCAACTGGCCTTTGACGTTGAAAATATCCAATCTGACTTCGGCAGGTGTTTTCAGGCCAAAAGAGATGACGGTCTGGGACGCGGGATTGGGGTAATTGCCCAATAGGGCTGTCACCAGTTCCGGGGAAGCGGCGTCTTCCTCTTCCGAGCCGTAGGGAAGTTGGAAATTCAAAGTGGTGGTCTGGCCGGTAATGATCGCGACTCCATTCTGGGTCACGGACTGGTAATCCGGATGGCTCGCCGTGACGCTGTATACCCCGGCAGCCACCAGCAAGGTGTAGGCGCCGGTGGAATTGGTCGTCGCGGTCTGAGTTCCGCAGCTTATAGTGACGCCCATGATCGGGGCGTTTTGCAGGTTGCGTACGACCCCGGCGAGGGTCCCCACCTGCGTGACTTTGGCCAGGACGTTGGAAAAGGAGGGGCTGGACTGGGTACCGCCTTCGTAAATCGCTTTCACCGCCCAGAGGTAGTTTCCGTCCGGGAGCATGTACCAGTTTGTATCTTCAAACTCTGTCTCCACGATCGGAGTGGGATTTAACAGCACCCAACTGGCTTCGTTGTTGGCAGTGCCTTGCAGCAGGCGCCAGAGCCTGTAGGCGACTATGCGCTGGGGATCGCTGCCCCCGTTATGGTCTCCGGTCCGCAGATCCATACCAGCAAAGGCCAGGCTCGGCAACGGGGTCGGAGCTGGCGCTTCCGCTGGCGGAGTCAGGCCGAGGTAGCCCTGGATGTTCCAGTTGAAGTCGCAATAGGAATTCACAGCCAGCAGAGTGGTCCAGTTGCCCTGCCAGTGGATCATGTTGCCAAAGCCGTTCACCGCCGGGCCGGGATCGACTCCCGCGTAGGCCGGATTGACGCCCGTGACGTCGCAGAGGAATCCGAACCACAGTTCCTCGGTGCCGGTGACGGGGATGGGATCGTTGAGCAGCACGGTGTTGTAGGTATTAAGGACGGGGATCACGGGCTGGCTGACGACCATTGTTCCCGGCTCCGTGCTGGTTCCGCCGACCCAGACCCGCACGGCGAAATTGCCGCCCATGGCCGGCCAGATCTTCACCGCCCGCAAACTGGTCCCCGCGTAGGGAGCCAGGGCGTCCGGCGGAAAACGGATGGCGACGTCGAAACTCAGCGAGCCGGCGGTCCCGAAGGAATTGAAGTTTTCTCCGTTGTCGTAATGGATCCAGCCTTCCTGCGCCACGATAGGCGCGTCCCAGGTCAGTTCGACGGTGTTGCCGCTGACCGATTCGCGCGCCACCACATTTTGCGGGGCGTAGGCAATCTCGTTGACGATTATGTCGCCCATATCAAAATCGGTATTGAGCACGTTGATCTCACCCGACGCGGCCTGGTAGCCGGGGGCGCTGGCGATGTAGGAATAGGTCTGGTTGGCATAGACGTCCGGAATGACGATAAAGCCACCGGCATCCGCTGTGGCGGTGTAATCCGCGTAACCCGAAAGGCTGAGCGTGGCGCCGCCCAGTCCGGTGTTGGGGGCGTCGCTGCCGACTATTCTGCCGGTCACGAAGACCTGGGTCAAGTGCGTCAAATTGAAATTCTGCGTCGTTGTCTGGCCGGAAACGACAGTCACAGTCTGGGTTTGCGGGGCGTAGCCGAGCTTGGACGCGACGGCCTGATATGTGCCCGGAGGCAGATAGGGAAAGGCGTAAAGCCCGTTGGGACCGGTCAGGGTGCTGAATCCCGTGCCTGTAAGCGAAACCGATGCCCCGGACAATGGGTTGCCCTGCGCGGTAACCAAGCCGGTCAGCGCGCCGGTTCCGTCCACATTTACGAAGAAGCTTGTTTTGGGGAATTGGCCGGTGACTCCGGTCACGGGCGGATTGTCCGGATTGATCGAAGTATTGTTGTTGAAGGTGGTCAGGGAGCGGCTGTTGCCCACGGTCTGGGCGTAAAACAGATCCTGTCCCATGTAGTAGTCGTCCTCCCAGGGGCGGAAAACCAGCAGCGCGAGATTGCCGCCGTTGTAGGAAAATGGCGTGTCCAGGGTGATGGTGATCTCATTAATCCCGGTCGGGAAACTGACGTTGCCGCTAAAAACCTGGGTGAGTTGCGAAGAGGGGATCCAGCCGCCGCTCAGATCCTGCTGCTGCGTCTCTCCCAGCCAGATGACGGTGGCCAGGGGAGGCATGGCAGTCGTGAAATTGTTGTAAAAGCGCAGCGCGGTGATCGGACCGCTGACATTCAACTCGCTGTAGTAATAGATGGTTTCAAAAAGGCTGGTCCGGTACCAGGTATTAATCGGGATCTGCGCCAACTGGTCACCGGCGCCGACATTGACCTGAATGGTTTCCCGCGCCTTACCCGCAGCAGCGGTCAGCCACATCGACATAATAATCAGCAATAACAGCGCGATATTCTTCCGCATGGCGAACTCCTTATGCAACTCGTTTGGTCTTGACTCCAAAATAGAATAAATCCCGCCTCTGCCTTTCTGTAAAGCTATTTCTTATCATACCTTCGATATTATTGCTTTTCCCGGGGTCTGTGCCGCTTAGATTATCTGAAAGAAAGATTGGGAATTGTGAATACAGGATGAAAGGAAGAGCGTATGATACATCTGAGGCAAGGCGATATCACAGATTTCGAGGGCGACGCCATCGTCAACGCGGCGAACAACTCGCTTATGGGCGGAGGCGGGGTTGACGGCGCCATCCATCGCGCCGCGGGACCGGAGCTCAAGGTAGAATGCCGCGCACTTGGAGGCTGCGCCACCGGAGACGCGAAACTGACCAAAGGTTACAAACTCAAAGCGGCCTACGTGATCCACACCGTGGGGCCAATCTGGCAAGGGGGCCAATTCGAGGAGGAAAGCTTGCTGGCCTCGTGCTACAGGCGTTGTTTGGAGATTGCCAGGGATCAGAACTTGGCTTCGATCGCTTTTCCCAACATCTCCACCGGGATCTATGGCTTCCCTAAAGCCCTGGCGGCCAGTATCGCCCTGGATACGGTCAGAAGCGCGCTGCAAACCATACCGGGCCTGAAAGTGTATTTCTACTGCCTGGATCAGGAGAATTACGAGCTGTATCTGGAGCGGTTGGAAGGCTCACCGGAATAGGGACACCCTCCGGAGGCCGGTTCAGAGATACCTGGCAGGCTTCACTCTTCCAGGAAAAAGACTTCTTCCACGATAGTCCCGAAAACGCGCGCGATCCGCACCGCCAGAGGCAGCGAGGGCAGATATTTCCCGGCTTCCAGGGCGATGATCGTCTGCCGCGTCACGCCGACCTTTGTGGCCAGCTCCTCCTGGGTCATTTCCCGATTGTCAAAGCGGAATTTGCGGATCAGGTTCGTCATGACCGGCTTGCCCTCAAACATTCATTGCTCCTGTGCGGTAAAGCACCAGGATCGAACCTGAAAAGAAGACATACAGCGAGATCCAGCTGAAATAAGCCAGTTGCAGTACCTGCGGCAGCGGCACAGTCTGCGTTGCGCGGTGGAGCAGGTACAGGACAGTAGCATATACCATCAACACGGCAACGCAACCGTGCGCGGCGATCAGCGCGGCCTGGTAGCGGATGGTCTTGTCCCGCTCGTCCAGTTCTTTCATCTTGGCGCCGAGCAGGCTCCTTCCCAGCCAGAGCGTGAGGATGAACAGTGCCAGCAGCACCAGCGTCGCCTCGTTGGTGAAATCCCCCCAATCCGGCATCGCGAGGGCTTTCAGGACGATGAAGACGATGCAGCTGGCCAGCGTGAAGGCCGCTTCTTTCTGTTGTTTGAGCATCTTGACTCTCCTTGGTTGAAACTCATATCCTGATCTGCTTCAGGACATGGCGCAAAGAATAGTAAGCATTACATTATGTCAAGCATTATTTACATCAATGGGAAAATCGCTTGACAGAAATGTGTCTCTGCCGCAGGGAAAGACCAGTACAATTATCGCTGAAACTCAACAGGGAGGCCGTTTTGCCTACAGACATGGATATCGCCCGCCAGGTTACACTGGAGCCCATCGACGCCATCGCTGCCAAGCTGGGCCTTGCGCCGCAGGAGATCGACCACTACGGCGATTTCAAGGCCAAGATCCGTTTTTCCACTTTGGAGCGGATAAAGGAACACCAGCCCGGCAAACTGATCCTGGTTTCCGCCATCACGCCCACGCCGGCCGGGGAAGGCAAGACCACCGTCTCCATCGGGCTTTCGCAGGCGCTCAACCTGCTGGGCAAAAAGTCCATCGTTGCCATCCGCGAACCCTCTCTGGGCCCGGTTTTCGGGATCAAGGGCGGAGCGGCCGGCGGCGGCTGGAGCCAGGTGCTGCCGATGGAAGACATCAATCTGCATTTCACCGGGGATTTCCACGCCGTGACGGCTGCCAACAACACCCTCGCGGCCCTGGTGGACAACAGCATCTACTACGACAATCCGCTGCACATCGATCCCCGCCGCATCACCTGGAAACGCGTGCTGGACGTCAACGACCGCATGCTGCGCAAGATCGTGATCGGCCTGGGCGGCAGCAAACAGGGCTTTCCGCGCGAAGACGGATTCGACATCACCCCGGCCAGCGAGATCATGGCCATCTTGTGCCTGTCCAACGACCTGGACGAATTGAAAGAGCGGATCGGCAACATCACGGTGGGATTTACTTATGAGGGCGAACCAGTCCGCGTCAGCCAGTTTGGCTACGAAGGCGCGATCGCAGCCCTGCTCAAGGACGCGCTGAAGCCCAACATCGTCCAGACCACCGAAAATACGGTCGCCTTCGTGCACGGCGGCCCCTTTGCCAACATCGCGCAGGGCGCCAACAGCATCATTGCCACCAAAGCAGCGCTGCATTTGAGCGATTACACGGTCACCGAGGCGGGTTTCGGCTTCGACCTGGGAGCGGAGAAGTTCTTCGACCTCGTCTGCAAATACGGGAAATTCTGCACCGACGCCGTGGTGCTGGTGGCCACCGTCCGCGCCCTGAAAATGCACGGCGGAGCCAAACTGAAGGAACTGGGGGAGCCTTCGCCCCAAGCGGTGGAAAAAGGCTTGCCCAACCTCGCCAAGCATCTTGAAAACATCAACAAATTCGGCATGAAATCCATCGTGGCGATTAACCGCTTTCCGACCGACACGGACGAGGAACTCAAGCTGGTGCGGGATTTCGTGACCGCTGCGGGCTTCGATTCCTCCATCGCAGAATTCCACAGCCAGGGCGGAAAAGGCGGGCTGGAACTCGCCCAGCACGTGATCAACATGGTAGATAAAGAAGTCTGCCGTTACCGAGGCCTTTACGATTGGGACAGCCCCGTCGAGGACAAGATCTTCACAATAGCGCGCGAGATCTACGGCGCCCAGAAGGTGGATTACACGGCTGACGCCAAAGCCGACTTGAAAAAGATCAACAAATACGGCTTCGACAAACTGCCCGTCTGCATCGCCAAGACCCAGAAATCGCTCTCCGACAATCCCGAACTGATCGGCCGGCCCAAGGATTTCCTGGTCACGGTGCGCGAGATCGTCATCGCCAGCGGCGCCGGATTCCTCATCCCCATCACCGGTGAGATAATGCGCATGCCCGGATTGCCCAAGCATCCTTCAGCCGAGACCATCGACGTCGAAGGCGATGGCAATATCAGCGGGCTGTTCTAAATCGTATCCGCGTCAGCGCAGTTTGACCGCACGGCGCCAACTCTCAGCGCCGTCCTGCCGGATCCTGAACAGATAGATACCGTTGCCGACCGTTTTTCCGGATTCGTCACGGGCATCCCAGACCACTGATTTCTGCCCCTGCAGACAGGCCACGCGCTGTCCCCGCAGGTTGTAGACAGTGATTTCGAGTTCCCGGTCAACCTGGCTTTTAACGCACAGCTCAGTCCGAAATGGATTGGGCCAGATGCTGATCTTTCCGGGCGGCTGGATCTCATCTTCCGCATCTGAGGAAAACAGGCTACTGTCGATCTCCATGGGAACGCTATACACTCCGTAAGCGTGGATCACCTCGATCCTGCCGTCGATAAGTTCCCGCGGCAGCTCAACCGGCCACAGCCACTGCAGGGTTAAATTCAGGCTCTGGCCTGAAGGAATGGTGACAGGAAACACCCAGCCTTCGGTACCCAAACTCAGCATCGCGTCACCCAGGTATTGGGGGAAGGCGTTGATCGCCTCGATGGACAAGGGCGCGTCGCTGATGTTGATCAGTTCGAGGATTTGGGGTTGGTAAACTGACTCCTGGGTGAGGAAAAACAGAGTGTCGGGCGTGGAAAACAAGTATTCCCGCGGCTGGATATCCACGATCGCGCCTTCGATCACGTTCATGTTGTAGGGGAATTGGTCAGGCAACAGGTACCAGCCACTGTAGGATCCGCCCCAGCCGAAATTGAGATGGAAAAAACCGTCCGTGTTGTAACCGTCCACCGCCACGTTGTGTCCGGAGTCCCAGTCCGGGGTCACCATCGCCAGGTGCACGGGCTGGGCTGTCATCATATTCTGTGCCATACGGTCAAAGAGGTCAGCGTCGGTAGCCGTCAGCAGTTCGAAGTTCTCAAAGCCGAAGCGCTGGTAGGCGTCGACAGCCTGCGCAACGCTGTAGGTACCGCTGCCTTCGGAACTGTAGACCTGTTCCGCCGCCACTCCGCAAGCCCAGATCAGGGCTGCCGCGTCCTGGTTCGTGATCTCCTGGGAATATTTGTAGTGCTGGGTCAAGGTGTCCAGATAGCCGTTCAGTTCAGACCAGGAAGGAAATCCGCGCGGGATGTGGTCGTCATCGATCCAGAAATTGCGGTTCGCGTAGCTGTGGTGGTAATCGTCGGCGTCGCTGAAAACGGTTCCGTTGAGAGTCTGAAGGTAGTTCACAATCTGGGCCATGGCCACAGCCGGGCAACCCGCGTAACTACGCACCAAAGTAATCGGATCGATGGGGCAAAAGTCGTTGTTGGGCTCGGTTTGGGTCCACTGCGTTTTGATCCAGCCCCCGGTGAAGGTGGATCCTTCCGGCGGCCATTGCTGGAAAGGATCGCGTCGCGGTGCGGGATCCAGCCACAGCTCATGGTTGCTTTCACGGGTTGCGGGTGCCATGTATAACAAGCGCCGGGACAGATCTTCAGTAAGTAATTCAGCCAACAGATCCCCATCCCCGGCGGAAAAAGTTGAGGTGAAGGAATAGGCCACGACTGGCGGCAGTTCGTCATCGGTGCAGACAACCACATAGCCTGCCGGACTTAAGGTATAAACCGTTGCCAGGTGCTGGCCGGAACGATCCAAAGTCCTGATTGATTGGATCTGGAACTCAGCATTGCAGGCCTGGAGCCAGGCCTGGGCGACCGCTTCAGATCGTTCAGGCGCGAGCGGGGCTGCCGTTAACGACGCCACCAATAACAAAGCGAAAAAAGGCAATAACCACCTTTTCATATCACTCTCCTTTCCATATCTGGACCGCATGCAAGGCGCACTTGTTATTAACTGATGGCGCAGCGCTGTTTTCAGCCGCGCCGGATCATGGTGATGTAACCCTCGAGGTCGGTGAAGCCGCAGGAGCGGTAAAGATGCCGGGCTGCGGAATTCGTGGAATGAACTTCCAGCTTGGCCTGCCAGCCATGTTCTGCGGCTATGGACAACGCTTCCGACAGAAGCGCGCGTCCGATTCCCTGATTTTGAAATTCGGGGGAGACGGCCATGTGATGGATGTACAAACGGCGGAAATCGTGGCTGAGCCAGGCTGTTCCCACCAGAATCCCCTCGCGGCGGGCCAGCAACATGATCCCGCCGTGCTGCAGATTATATTGCACCGAAGCGAAATCGTCGGCGCGGGCGGGATTGCTGATCCCGGTTTCGTTCCAGATCCTGGTGATGGCCTCAAACAGTTCCTGAGTGAGGGTTTGAGTGCGTTCGACAGCCAGGTTCATCGGGGCGGGTAACCCTCCCGGGCGCGGAACAACGGAGCGTGCCGCGTGAAGCGGAAAACGGTATCGAAAAGAACCTCGAAATCGTATTCCGGATGGTTGTCCGCGATCATGAGGTATTTGTCTTTGTAAGCGTAGAAAGCGATCTTCCGGGTCTGTTTGTCCGTCTGCAGGATCGTAACCTCCAGGACCGGTTCGCCGAGCGAATCTACAGGAGGCCGGTCCGCTCCGCTGAGGAAAGAATAAGAGCCAAGCTGGGACAGGCTGTTCAGGATCTTGCCCATGGTCAGGTTGCCGGCCGGGATGTCGAAATCCTCGTTCTTATCCTTGTAGCGCCAGACATCGCCGTTGCGGGTGAGTTCGTAGCTGTTCTTGGGATGTTTGACCTTGATGGAAAGCATCTGGTCCCACCACAGGCTCAGCACGAACGGCGAACGCCAGGAATCGAGTCCGGGAGTGTAGACCGTGGCGACCTTTTGGCGGATCTGATAGACCTTGTCGCTGCCGGCGAAACGGAAATAATCGAAGGGATTGCCCGGATTGGAAAACCAAGCCTCACGCAAGAGTTTGCCCTTTGCATCGAAAGTTTTGATGCGCAAAACGCCGTCGGACTCAAACCCGTAATCCTTGAGGGCCTGCTTTCCGGAAGCGATCGGCAGCGTGGAGTACTTTTCCAGGATGACCTGTTGAAACAACAGGCTCATCCTGTCTTCCTGGACGCTCCAACTGATCGGTTTCGTCACGCTCCAGCGGCTATTGACCTTGCCCAGGGTGACGCTGCCGTCCTTGTTTTTGATCTCGATGCCGGCCACGGCTGTGGAATCGGCAGTGAAAATGGGTTTCAGCGTTTCTTTGTTTTTGTGCGTGGAGAGCAGATACACGGCAGCTGCGAGCAACGCCAGGAAAATGAGGATCAGAACCAGTTTATTGCGCCGCATCGATCTCGCTCTCTTTCTGCGCCCGCCGCACGCCGCGCAGAATGGCGAACAGCGCCAGCAGCGCCAGGGGGATCAGTACTGACATGAGTTGGAAGCCGAGGGTCAGTTTCCGCGCGGTTTGTTCCGGTTCGGAGGGCTGCATCCCGCGTTTGTTCATATAAACTCCTACGCCCAATTGGTTCACGCTGCGGCGCGGGGAACGCAGTTTGACCATATCTTCGCGGCCCAGTAGATGGTCGATGGCGTTCATCACGATGAAGGCGCCGGCGCCAAAATCCATCGGCAGTTCGCTGTCGCCGAACAGGATGATCTGCGAGTTGGCCACCGAGCCTTGATATTTATTGTCGCCGGGCTTAGGCTGGCAGAAGCTGGTCAGTTTGCCGCTGTATTCGGCAGCCACGGTGCGCGGAGGCTGGTTGAGGAAACTCGGGTCGAGGCCCCGCTGCATTGCCAGGTCGAGGTTGTAAGATGGGCCTTCCAGCACATTCGATTGGGGGGATGTCTTCAGCACGGGCTGCATCTTGATCTTGGAGCCGGGCACGGTGGCCAGTTCCGAGGCAAAATACATAAAAATGGTGTCGAAGCCTGTGGTGTAGGCGTATTTTTCGTTTGGTTTGATGAACGGGAAAAACGGATACGGAGCCTGAGTGCCGAGCCCCGCGCCCTGGCGGATCTCGCAGTCGCGGTCCAGGACGACGTTTGGTTTGATATAGATCCCGTAATGTTCCAATTGGCGGAACATATTGGAGG
>JAKQNV010000025.1 GCA_029565595.1 Candidatus Cloacimonadota bacterium | reverse complement strand
CTCTTTTTGGGTCCAGGCGAACACGCCCATGATCAGGATGGTGTCGTGAAACAGCGCCAGGATGCCCATAACGCCAAAGGTGAATTCAAAGCGCACCCAGATGTAGATGATCATCAGGATCAGCGCGATGAACACGGCGACCAGGACGTTGGTCCGCATTTGGGATCCTGCCTTGGCGCCAACCGTGTTGATCTCCCGGAAGACGTCGGTCTGCAGATCCCGGCCTTTGGTGTAATCGCCCAGTTTGGTTGAGATGGCACTGATCAGGTCGGCCTTGATCTTTTCTTCGTTGGTGCCCTTGACCTTGATCTGGAAATTGGCGTCGTCAGGATTGCCGATGTACTGGATCTCCGCCTCCCGGAATCCACTGTCGGTGACTACCTTGCGCAGTTTGTCAATGTGTAAAGGCTGGACGCCAGCGGCTTTGGGCTGCATGTTGATCGTGGTCGCCACGCCGCCGGTGAAGTCGGTGCTCCAGTTGAATCCTTTGACCGCGATGCCGATGATGGCCGCAATCAGGGTGATCAGGGATATAGCGTATGCTATGAAACGTTTTTCGACGAAGGGGAAGTTGGCATTTTGAAACAGTCTCATTTTACCCTCCTCAGATACTCATCTTTTTGGTATTGCCCAGCATGGTGCGTTCCATGATGTAGCGTACAAACACAATGGCGCAGAACATGGAGCCGATGATACCGATGGACAGCGTCAGGGCGAATCCGCGCACCGGACCCGTTCCAAACTGATAGAGCACGATGGCGGCGATGATGGTCGTCAGGTTGGAGTCCCAGATCGTCACGGCGGCGCGTTTGAAACCGGCGTCGGTGGCCGTGTGCGGCGTTTTCCCGGCGTCAAGTTCCTCGCGGATGCGTTCGAAGATGAGCACATTGGCGTCCACCGCCATACCGATGGTCAGGATCATACCCGCGATACCGGGCATGGTCAGGGTGCCGCCAAAGGCCGTCAAAGCGGCCAGGATGAAGCCGACGTTGAAAATCAACACGAAGTCCGCCACCAATCCGGCCACCTTGTAATAAAGAAGCATAAAGAGCACGACGGCGATCAAGCCGATCAAGCCGGCCCGCAAGCCGCTCTTGATGCTGTCTGAGCCCAAGGTCGCGGAAACTTGGTTGGAGGATTTGGGTTCGATCGGGGCGGTCAAACTTTCGTTGTTGAGCAGGATCGCCAGGGATTTGGCCTGTTCATTGGTGAACTGCCCGGAGATGGTGGCCTTGCCGTCCGGAATGCGGTCTTTGATGACGGGCGCAGAATAGACAGCGTTGTCCACCACTATGGCCAGCCGTTCGTTGATGTTGTCGCCGGTGCAGTTGGCAAATTTACGGGCGCCTTCGCGGGTGAAGGTCAGGGAGATGTAAGGCTTGTTGGCCATCTGGGGATTCGGGTTATTTGAAGATCCGATCTCCCAACTGGCGCCGTCCACATCGGAGCCTTTCACTTCGACGGCGGATTTGAGCACATACAGTTTGACCGGTTCGTTGGCGCCGCGGGTGGCCTCATCAGAGCTTTCCAGCAGGATGTTGAAGCCCTTGGGGATGAGGTTGACGAACAGCGTGTCCTGCAGCAATTGCCGCATAACCGTCAGGTCACCGCTGCGCACCGCGTAATCCTGTTCCGAGGTCGTGATCAGGGACTTGAAGATGCCTTCGCCGGGAGTCCTGGTCGAGTCGGCAGCGGCTTTGGCAGAATCCGCTTTGGCAGTCTTATCCAGGGCTTTGTCCGCGGCGTCCAGTTTGGTCAAAGTGGGGAAACGCTGCAGGTTTTCCTGGACCAGCGCGTCCACCTGGTTCAAATATTTTTCCGATTCTTCATTGGGAGCAACCAGCTTGAATTCCAGGACAGCCGACTGGCGAACCAGGTTTTCGGCCGCGATGGGATCCTTGACGCCCGGCAGTTGCACCAGGATGTCCTTTTCACCGATCTTTTGGATCGTCGGTTCGGCGATGCCGTATTGGTCGATACGGTTGCGGATGATCCGGATGTTGTTGTCCACGGCGTTGGCTTTGTCCGTTTCGGAAAGTTGGTCGGTATTGACGGTCAGCACGATCTGCGTTCCGCCTTTCAGGTCCAGGCCGAGTTTGAGCTTTTGCTTGATCGGCCAGTTCACATCCTTGGGGATGAACAGCGGGGACAGAAAGATCAAGGTACCCAGCACAAACACAAGGATGGATACAGGGATCAACCAGGAATTTTTCTTCATGAGCATGGCTCCCTAATTCTATTGATTTTCTTATTTATTCAGGTCAATTCGAGCCAAATTTTCAGCCAGCGCCAAATCGTCAAGGATTTTATTGGCGCCTCCTGTCCTGATTGACGCCCTCAGAAAGAGTCGCAGACATCCAGACTCCCCCCGCGTTGGATCCGGCTCCGGGAAGGCCCTGCCCAGCCAGAAATAGCGGGACAAGACCTTCCTAAGTCAGTAAACTGGAGTAGGGTCCTGAAAGCCGAAGCTCCCGCGCCGACCGACCCCAGACTGCCAATTATTCGTTTTTAAAGCCCACCGTCTTGTTTTCCGGCATGCCCTGCACTTTGATCTCGCCGAACTGGTTTTCGTAGCCTTCGATGTTCTTTTGCAGCAGGCCCAAAAACTGCTTGGCGTGCTGGGGCGTGCAGACCACGCGGGTATAGATGCGGGCGTCCGGGATCCCGGGCAGGATGCGGCCGAAATCCACGATGAATTCCGAAGGGGAGTTGGTGATCACGAAGAAGTTGGCATAGGTTCCTTCGCCGACCTTTTCGTCGATCTTGATATTGATTTGGTTGGGTTGGTTGGGTGGTTTGTTCATTTTTACTCCTGTATTAAAATTTCCTGATAATTGATGACAGTTCCGGCGGCGCCGATGTTTTCCAGCAAAGCCCGGTAATGCGCCGAGCCTTGGCAGAGTTCTCCGCACCCGAGCACCCAGATGCGTTCCCGGGCGCGGCTGACCGCCACATTGAGTTTGCGGTCCACGGCCTGGTCGCTGGAAAGGGCTTCGATATTGCGCAGGGAAGAGCTGGTATGCAAAGGCAGGGTGAGGATGATGTTGGCTCGTTCCGAACCCTGGAAGCGTTCGACCGTGTCGATGGTGATCCGCTGCCAGGCCGGAGGAAGTTCTTTGAGCAAGGCGTGGATCATGGCCCGAAAAGGCGCCACGATCCCCAGTTCATTCACGGAATCGGCCACGGCACCCTCTTCAGTTAGCAAGGCCAGAACCCGCAGGATTACACGTACCTGCAGCGGATCGTAATTGGCGAAACGCGAGGGCGGGCATTCGATCCAGACCAAACGACTGGCCAGCAACGGATGTTTACCGGGGTTTAGCGACTCACGCTGACCTGGCCGCATACTGGTCAGATTGCCCTGATAATAAGGCTGGACGAGATTGGCGATATCTTCGTGCATGCGCCAGTGCTCGCGCAACATCGTGATCGAGCCATTCCAGCCCTTGCTTTGGCACACCCGGTAAAGCCGTTCCATCAACGATTGCCCATAGGAATCGTAGCAGAGCCCAGCCAGTTGCGGATGGACGTAGCCAAAGCTTTCCCCTCCCTGGCGCGTGATCGGGGGCAGTTGGTTCTGGTCGCCGATGAGGATGGTTTTGGGAAGTTTGGCGATGATGCCCAGGATGCTGTTTTCAACTATTTGCGAGGCTTCGTCGATGACCAGTTCGTCGAATTTGACCAGTTTCTGAATGTCCAGGATCCAGCTGGAGCAGCTGTTTATCGTAGCCACCCAAACGCGGCAGGAGCGGATGACCTGATCGATCGGATCGAATTTCAACTCCTTGATGCGGTTGTCCAGCAGTTCTTCGACGATCTCGTCGGAATGGCCGGTGCGGATGAAGGGAATGGAATGCTTGCGCAGGTTGAGGCAGATCTCGTCCACGGCCCGGTTCGTAAAACTGAGGATGAGGACGTTTTTACCAGTCTCCTTAAAAAGCCTGAGGATGTAGGCGGTGAGCAGGCCCGAGGTCTTTCCCGTTCCGGGAGGGCCCTGAACGATGTGATAGTCCCGGGAGGCCAGCATCCTTTCCACGACCCGCTGGGTTTCCGATGCCTTCTCTGGGCTGATATCCGTCGCTTCCGGTTCGCGCAGCCCCAGAAAGAGCTGGCGGGTTTCCGGAGGGGCTTTCAAAAAACTGTAGATCGAGGAGAGCGGCGTGTAGAGCGCGGAATCCAGGATGTCGTGCTCGATGGCCCAGATCTCGTTATGGAATTGTTGCGGGACGCGTTTCAGGCCGCCGCGGATGCGGACTTCCACTTCCTGGTCACCGATCCGCTCGATCGTCCCGCGCAGGATCTCCTGCTGGCTGATCCCCTGTTTCTGACGGTAGAGGACAACGATGTCGCCGGCCCGGAAATCCGTCACCTGAGGGTTATTGGGCAGCGTGAAGGTGATGCGGTTGAAGGATATTCCGGCGATCTTTAAATGGCTGAGGATCCGGTAGCGGTCGCGCTTGCCCGCCAGACTCTCTCTCCAAAGCGCGTTGTGCCCGTAGATCGTTTCCCTGCCCAGGCCGCCGGTCTTTTCGAACCAGATCTCCCGCGCCAGCAGCCGCGTCTGACCCAGGAACCATTCGTATTCGTAATCCTGCAGGCCTTTAAGCGTGGTGACGATCTCCTGCAAGTGGTTTTGCTTGAAGTCCTTGGGATTTGGCGGTTGTTCCTGTCCGAGCAGCCAGTTGAAAAAGACAGCGGGATCCTCCGCCAGGCCGTGCAGGATGCCCACGATGCGGTTACGGCACATCAGCAGCGAAAGTTCGTCCTTGAATTGTGTGACGACATGGCGGAGGCAGCTATCCCCGCCCGCCGAGTAGAAAATGCTGCTGTTGCCCAGCTTGACCCGCGGGATCGCGTTGCGGACGATCAGGTTGTAGGCCACCACCTGCATCTTCTGCTGCGGCCAGACATCGTTGTTGGGCGTTGACCCACTTTTAAGTTCCGCAATGTTTTGCTTGCCCGCCTGAGAGTGCAGAATGTCCAAACGTCCCTGCAATCCGTATTCCGGGCTGATGTAAGTGGGCTCC
>JAKQNV010000021.1 GCA_029565595.1 Candidatus Cloacimonadota bacterium | reverse complement strand
GGGCGTTTTTGGCCTGCGATTTCTGACCTATTGTGGCACAGACACTTAGTGAAGAAATATCTGAGGGGCAAAGTAGGGGTGATATTTCTGACTTACTGTGGCACAAGGGCTTAGCGAAGAAATACACAGAAATCAGAAAATCTACTGTCTCTCTCCCCACCGCGCCGGGAAGGGGAGTGTGATCCTTGTGCACTTAATGCTCTATCTCTCTACACCTATTGAATATATAATAAAAAATATAATTATATACTATCTATACTATATATCTCTATACTTTAATGCACTATAGAACTATGCATGTCGCTCACTCCATCGTGAACTCCCTCTGGCCAGACACTGACTTTTGCGGTTTTTGTGTATTTCTTCGCTAAGCCCTTGTGCCACAGTAAGTCAGAAATATCACCCCAACTGGGCGGTCCAGATATTTCTTCGCTAACTCATTGTCAGACAAGCAGTCAGAAATATCAGCCCGTTTGGGGCTTTGTTTATTTCTTCGGCCGCGAAGAAAAAGTAAAATAGTTACTGGACTCAAGATCCACATTCCCAACTCTGGCTTCAGGCAGGGATCCGCATCCAGTTCCTTCCCGCCCGCTCCACTCCAATAACATTATATGTATGGCAGATAAAGAGATAGCCCAGATACACTGCTTTACTCCTGCTGATACTCTGGAGATACTCCCGAGAGGTGATCAAGCAACGAAGAGGCCACAGAAAAACACGGAGAATCGCGGATTTACACAGAAAAAGATACCGAAACAAAGGCACATCGGCACGGAGATACGGAGGTTTTTTACAGCGTATAGGTCTTAAGCCCCTCACTCCAGCCGCAGCATTTTGCCGGTGAGTGAGGCCTCATGGCTGTGGAAGCGGTAGAGATAAAGGCCGGGGGAGACTTCCGAGCCGCTGGAGTCCTTGCCGTCCCAGACCAGGGCGTGGTGTCCCGCGTCGAGGCGCTCCGCCGCCAAAACCCGGATCAGTTGGCCGCGGAGGTTGTAGATCCTGATCGAAACCGGGCTGGGCTCATTGAGGTTGAAAGCGATCCGGGTGGCGTCTGTAAAGGGATTGGGGCTGTTGCCCAGAAGCCGCGTGGGACCAGTTTCCGAATTTTGGGGATCGGAGTTGGCGACGGCTGTCAGGGCAACTGTGAGGTAACAATCCTGATCGGGACCAATCTCAACCGTGTGGATCTGCGAAGCGTAGCCGGCCTTGGAGACCGTCACTTGCCAGAATCCGGGCAGGACGTCCGGCAGGTGGATCTGTCCGGCGGGATCTGTCGCGGCGGCGTAGGAAGCATAATGGAAACGCAGGACGGCTCCTTCCAGCGGAACACCGTCTTGGTCAGTGGCCTGTAAATGGAAGCGTCCGGAGATGATTGTGGGCGTCAGATGGGCAAAAACCAGGCGCGGATAGCGTCCGTTTAGTTGACTTGGCGTGGGCGCGGGCGGGTTGTAGGGATCGGGAGCCGTCCCTTCGCTCCAGTAGCGACGGGTGCGGTTGGCGCTTGCGGTCTGGGCCAGGAAGTAGTTCGAGGCGGTCAACGCGGTCCAAATAGGTTGATAGACGAGCATAACCAGGTTTCCGCCGTAATAGGCAAAGGGTGTCTGCAGTACGATGGGCAGGGGATAATCGTAGTCATCCATGTCCACCCCGCCGTTGAACACGAGGTCGAGCTCGCCCGCGGGGATCCAGCCTTCTTCCAGATTGTCCCGTAAAGTCCCGCCCAGCCAAACCTGGATGGGAAAGCCCGGAATGTATTGCGTGTGGTGATAGGCCTGCAGCCACAGCCTGTCCACGATGCCCATGAAGCCGTCCGGCCACTCGAGTTCCGCGGCGGGGATGACCGTCTCCCAAAGGATAGAGTGGTGGCCGGTGTCGAAGGGGATGGGATAATACTCATTCCCGTCGCCCAGGAAATAGAGCGTTTCGCCGTCGATCCAGACCGGGAAGGGGTCGCTGGAATTGTTGTCCAGAAAGGCGTCGCCGGCTAATACTACCGTGGCGGTGAGGTTTGTTTCTCCAATGCCGAAGGGCGGATCCCAGGGCAGAATGATCTGTCCCTGTTCGCCCGGAGCCAGCGGGATCCCGGGCACTTCGCAGACCAGGCTGTCTCCGGCAAAGAGTTGGACGCTGTAGGCGCTTTGCGGTTGGGTGCCGACGTTTCTCAAAGTAAGTGTGTGGCTGACATTCTGGTCCAGATTGGAAACGAGCATTTCGCCGCCCAGGCTGAGGGCTTCGAGATCCGCCGCCGGAACGCGCTCGATACGGATGTCGTCGAGGATCAGTTTGCTCAGGGTTCCGCTCCCGTAGCGAAAGGCGACGTAGCGTCCCGTTCCTGTGTAAGCGGCCAGCGGAACGACATACTGGCCCCAGGAATAGCCTTGCACGATGGCGCTCACCTCGACGAAGCTGTCCGGGTCATGGGGATCGTCCATGACGCCGATCCGCAGTGTGGAATCGGAATAGCCAAAGTGCCAGAAAACGAGGCGCAGCTGGTTGATGGCGATACTGTCCGCCAGGGGCGGGGAAACCAGTAAAAGAGTGGCGGATGTATCAAAATGATTGTAAATCTCGGCGGCGCGAGGGGCGCTGTGGGTCCGTTCGGACATCGTCATCACATAAGCGTGGGGATAGCTGCTCTGCACGATAGCGCTCCAGTCCGATGGTAAGGTTCCCACAGGCAGCGTGTCGAAATTTTCCGTGTGGGGCAGATCGTAAAGGGTGGGATCAAGGCCGCTGCCTTTGAGCGTGATGTTATAGGTTCCGTCAGATGTGGCGATGGCCAGACTGGCGGTTTGCAGATCCAGGATCTGGGGCTGGAAATGGACGTCCAGGCTGAAACCGGCGGTGGAAGCCAGGGTCAGCGGAAAATCCGGCAAGGCCACCAGGCTGAAATCCCCAGCCGGAGTCTGCAGCGTGATGCCGGTGACGGTCAGCGCCATGACGCCGATGTTGTTCACGTGCAAAGTCTGGCTGTGGCTGAAATCCGTCCGGCAGAGGCCGAAATTCACTTCCTCCGGGACCGCGCTCAGGATTGGGCCGCCGGTTTCCGGAGCGAAGAGGAATCCCGTCTGGGGCAGTCCGCCGACCAGGTTGTAGAAATCGCCGGGAGCGGCGGGATCGATCAGGTTGGGATAGGATTTGATCCTGCCGCGCAAAGAGTTCACATCCAAGCCGCGGAAAGTGAAACCTTCGTCATAGGTGAGCATCCCGAAGCAGTGCTGGCTGCGCAAGACCAGGTTCTGTCCGGGCGGCAGCCAAAAAGGCTGCTGCAGGGTGATGGCCACGGCGCCGGGTCCGGCGGGAAAATCAATCGTTCCGTCAAAAACCTCGGTCAGATTGGCAAAATCAAACCATTGGGACGTCGCCGTGGCAACGGTCGTCCCCATCCAGAACCTGACCGGCTGGGCGTTCAGGGCCTCGGGAAACTCGTCGTAGAGAACGATCTGGGTGATGATGCCGCTGTAGTTGAGTTCGTTCTGGCGATAGAGGACGTCGCAGACGGAATTGCGGTCCGAAAAATCCAGCGGGATCCGTGAGGAGATGGGAAGGCCGCCGATCGTTCCGAGTTTGATTTCCTGGGGTTGCACGGTGAGGGTGATGGCCGGAGTGACGTCGTTTGTCGGATCCAGATCCCCGCTCAGGGTGATGCGGGCATGGACCTCATAAACGCCGGTATATTGGGGGATCCAGGTGAGCAGGGCGTCGGAAGATGTATTTTGGATAATATTGGACAGGTAGGTGCTGCCGAGAAGGGTTTCGCCGCTGAGGAGTTCCACGAAGACGCCGCCCACGGAGCCGTTGTAGTTGTTGCGCACAGTGACCGTGTAGTAGGAGGTGCGACCGAGCGAGGGAGTGAGGTTGCCGCAGAGGTTCTCGGCCTCGACGTCAAAGATGCGCTGCCGGGGGTTTTGCGCGAGCAGCGTCCCGGAAGCTAAAACAAAAATCATCAGGGCAAGTGCCGACAGTCTGGACATGTCCGTGCTCCTTGGCATTACTTTGGGATATCAGAAAATATAAAGCAATCTTTATTCCAAATATCCAGAAGACTGGCTGGAGTCGAGCGAGCCTGTGAACTTCGACTTCAGCAAAGAGGCCGCAGAAAAACGCGGAAAAGCACCGATTTGCAGAGAAAAAGAGAACGCAGATGATCAGAGGAAAGAGGATTGATAGGATTGGTTAATTTTGAGAACTGGTGATCGCAGAGACGGGGTAGAAGCTCTTGCGGTGCAGTTCGCAGCAGCCGTTTTCCCAGAGGGCCTGGAGGTGTTTGGCGGTGCCGTAGCCTTTGTTTTGGGCAAAGCCGTAAAGGGGGTAGAGCGGATCGTGGCTCCGCATCAGGCGGTCCCGGTGGACCTTGGCCAGGATGGAGGCCGCGGCGATGCAGGCGGAAAGATTGTCTCCGTGGATCACGGTTTGGGCGGGATTTTTTAAGCCGGAAGGGAGCTGGTTGCCGTCGATCAGGCACAGCGCGCCTTCCAAAGCCAAGGCCGCCACCGCGTCCCTCATGCCCCTCAGCGTGGCCTGCAGGATGTTGTGGGCGTCGATGAAGTCCGCTCCGATCTCCACAATGCTGTAAGCAAGGGCGGTTCCGGTGATGAGGTCAAAGAGTTTTTCCCGTTTCAGAGCTGTGAGTTTTTTGCTGTCGTTGATCCCTGCCAGAGGGAGGGAGTAATCCAGGCTGACCGCCGCCACGACCACCGGTCCGGCCAGGGCTCCGCGTCCGGCTTCGTCAATTCCGATCAGGCGGGGATTGTGGGCCAGGAACTCCAGATCAAATGCGTAGAGAGGACTCATCCTTCTTTTTGGAGCAGGAAAAAGAGGCGGTAATAGCGCTCGTCGATGCCGGAACCTGCCTTATTAAGCAGGTTGGCGTGGGTTTCCGGGGCGAAGATGGCTTTCAGATGCAGTTCCGAGCCGGCCAGCAAATCGACCAGTTCGTCGCTGCGATAGACCCTCTGCACATGCCGTTCCTCATATTTGTCATAGTTGGCGCCGTTTTTGCGGAAAAGGGTGAAATGGGTCAGCTGGCGGTTGGAGAGGATCTCGTAATTGGAAACGTGTACCAGATAGCCGTCCCGGACCCGCGTGAAGGTGGTGGAGTCGTTGAAATTTTGCAGGCTGTTGCCGAGGGTGGAGATGTCGAAAACGAAGATCCCGCCGGGGCGCAGGGCAGCCTTCGCGTGTTTTATCAAAGCGCGGATCTCAGAGCGATGGGTGAGGTAATTGATGCTGTCGAAGAGGCAAAAGATGAAGTCGTAGTCCTTATGGGGCAGGGGATCGGTCAGGGAAGCCCGGAACAGCCGGGGTTTGAAGACCTTGCCGTCGGCGATGTGGAGCATGCTGGGAGAGCTGTCGCAGGCGTCGACTTCGTAGCCGCGGAAGACCAGCAATTCGGCAGCGTTGGCGGTTCCGCAGGCGACTTCCAGCACCCTTTTCAGGGGTGTCCTGGAAAAGCGCCGGTACCAGGAAAGCATCAGATCCAGCCACTCCTCGTAGTTGACGTGGGACATGTAACTGTCGTAGTATTCGGCGAAAAGGGTGTAGGCCGGAACGCAGGCGGACTGGCCCGCCAGGACCGGAAGGGCCTGCCGTTCGAACTGGCTGAGGCGGTTGAGCGTGTGAACGTAGCTGTCGCCGTCGCCGCCCAAGGCCAGATTGGCAGCTTCGCCGCCGGACCAGATGTGGCTGATCCGGTAATGCTCCAGGTTGGTTGAGCAGATAGCGGAAAGGAGGTCGGGATTCGCCGAGAGCAGCGTTTCGCCGGAGCCGTTCTGGAGCCAGCTTTGATAATCTGGATAGATGACGGCGTCCTTGTTGGATCCGGAAAGCGCCGCTTCGCTTTGCAGCAGGGCGGGATGGATCTTCGCTGCATTGAGCAGGGCCGCCAGCTCCTCCGATGAAAGTTCTGCGCAGCCTCTGAGGTCAGCCAGGGTGTGGTTTTTCGCCGTGTAAAGGGTCAGGTATTTGATATCCTGGAGATTGGCCCAGAGGGCAAAGGATTCCAGACTGGCAAAGCAGATCCGCTCGATCCCTTTTTCGACGAGGTAGTCCCGGATCAGGTTGATCCCGCCGGAGTGCTTTACAGTGAAGGCTTGCGAGGCAAAACCGGTATGCTCAGGCAGGTCGGACGACGAATCCGGCCCCGTGTAGAGGTAGTGATAATGAAGATCCAGCAGGAAGGGGTAAAACTTCCAGACTTCCAGCAGGCGCCGGTGTTCTTCACGGTTGAGGCTGATGACGGCAAGCGTGGCCAAGGCGGGTCAGATCTTTTTGTCGCTGGAGCCGGGCGCCGTGAGGGGAACGCCTTCCTGGCAGAGCGGGCATTGGTCCGCCGGCCAGACGGGGATGTCCAATTGCAGCAGGGAATAAAAAGGACAGCCGAAATCCGCGCTGCCGCCGCCGCGGTCCACGATCGCGGCCACCGCCACGGTCTCGATCCCGCGGGCCTTGAGGCAATCGATCACTTCCTGCACGGAGCCGCCGGTGGTGACGATGTCCTCGATGACGGCGACCTTTTTCACCTGAGAGAGGTCAAAGCCGCCTCTGACGGTCATTTTTTCATCCTTGCGCTGGGTGAAGACGAAGCCCTTGTCCAGCATCCTCGCCACTTCGAAGGCCAGGGCGATCCCGCCGTAAGCGGGTCCGGCCACGGTGTCGAAATCAAGTTCCTCCAGCCGGTCCGCCAGCATTTCGCAAAGGCGGGTGGCGGCCTGGGGATTCTGGAGCAGCCTGATCTTTTCCACGTAAGTGGCGCTGTGTTTGCCCGAGGTGAGGAGGAAATGGCCTTCCAAGATCGCTTCGTTACCCACCAGCAGCGCGCGCAGTTCGGAATCGCTACCCTGCTCGTCCAACAGGGCTTTGGCGCGCTCCTGGTCGGAGGAGCCGACCTGCAGTTCGATCAGGAATTTGTCCGAAGCAAGCCCGGGGATCATGGAAAAAACCAATTCGTTGGTGAGGAAGGCCTGGATGCCGCGGTCCTCAAGAAAGGCCTTGGCAAGGTCGGCCTCGAAGCTGTCGTCAAACTTGCGGATGGTGACAAGTTCCTGTTCCATTTTACCTCCTGAAGGGTGTTGCCGGTTCCGTTACATGCCGGCGGTGCTGGCCAGATAGACCATGGCGTCGATGGCTTCGAAGACCACGGCGTAATCGTCGTCGCTGTATTCCACGGTGCGTCCGTCCAGGCGTTTGGAGTGGGGCAGAAGCTGGGCCTGGTCGGCCATGGCGGTGGAGGAGAATTCTATCTTCAGTTTTATTGGAGTGGGGAAGGTATAGAGAGGAAGCTCGGCTTTGGTCTTGGCCAGGGCTCTGTCCACGGCAGCTTTGACCAGTTCGTCCACCAGCAGTTGGGAGTAGTTTTTGGCGGCGAATTTGGCCACGGCTTGTTTGGTGGCCACGTACTGGAGCCAGGGCATGGGGGCGCTGAGTTCCTTTTTGAGAGTTTCGTCGCCGGTCACCAGTCCCACCGGCACTCCCAGGCAGCCGGCATAGGCGGAATTGATCAGGGCTTCGTTCATCGGCTGGCCGTTGAGCCAGATATTGTGGATGCGGCTGTTGGAATAAGTGTGGTCCATGTTGCCGCGCAGGGCGCCGGTCCCGCTGTGGTAGCCCAGCAGCCAGGCCTGGTCGTAATCCCCGGCCAGTTCGGGCATCATGTAATAGGGCCGCGGAGTGCCGGAGATGAGGGAGATCCTTTTGTCCAGCGCGGTGATGGAGTAATCGAGGTTGTCGCCGCCGCTGTGGGAATCGGCGATGGTGATCTCTTCGATCGTTTTGGAGCTGGGATGCTCCAGCACGCTCTGTAAAACGCTTTCCACGTGGTGGGTGAAACATCTGCGCACCGCGGGGCGGTCGGTCTTTTCCTGATCCCAGTTAAAGGTGCCGGGCATGCCCTCCATGTCCAGGGAGATGTAAAGTTTCATATCGCTTTCCTTAGTGCCGCTGCAAAGCCAGGGCCAATTCGGAAGCCAGGCGGACGTTGTTTTTCAGCAGGGCCAGATTGGCTTCCACGGAGCCACCTTTTGTAGCCTGAGCCAGATAGTCAAGCAGAAAAGGTGTCAGTGCCTTGCCTGAGATCCCTTTGGCCTGGGCTTCGAAGAGGGCGACCTCGATCTGGGGCCCGATCTCCTTGCCCGGGATCTCAGCTTCCGCGGGGATGGGATTGGCGATCAGAACGCCCTTGCCGCCCAGCTCTTTGTGGGCGTGCCAGAAGGAGGCAAATTGCTCCGCGCTGTCGATGCGGTCGATCGGATAGTCGCTCTCCCGGGTGTAGAAGAGAGGAAAGCGTTCGCATTGCCAGCCCAGGACCGGGACTCCCAGTGTTTCCAGGCATTCGAGCGTGGCAGAGATGTCCAAAACGGCTTTGCAGCCGGCGGAGACGACCGCCACCGGAATCTGGGACAGCGCGGTGAGGTCCGTGGAAATGTCCAAAGTCTTGTTCCAGCCGCGATGGACGCCTCCTATCCCGCCCGTGGCGAAGATCTCGATCCCGCTCAGGGCCGCGAGCTGCATCGTCGCGGAAACCGTCGTTCCCCCGGAAAGTGATCTCGCAAAAGCCGTAGCCAGGTCGCGCGCTCCGAGTTTGGCGAAGCTGCCGGGCTCTTTGAAACGCGGTGCCAATTCCTCCGCCAATGACTCTTCCAAGCCGATGTGGGCCTGGCTGTCGAGGACGATGATCGTGGCAGGCGTGACTCCGGCATTCAATAAAATATCCTCCAAAGCACGCAAGACCTGTAGGTTTTGGGGGTAGGGGAGGCCGTGGGTGAGGACCGTTGATTCGAGCGCGACGACCGGCGATCCGCTTTCCAGGGCGGATCTGACCGCCGGGGAAAAGGTCAGGAAAGAGGGAAATGAAGGCATGCTGTTTCTCCCGGATACAAAAATGGAATCAATCGTTACTCTGGACGGGGGTAAGGATTGATTCCGCGTTTCGGCTTAGCGAGTGCTGAATTGGGTGTCGGATACCACCGAGCGGTCGGGGATCGTTTCAACTTCCACTTTCATGACTCCGGCGGCGACGAGGCCGATTTCCTTGGCGGCGCCGTAGGAGAGGTCGATATCGCGTCCGCGGTGGAAGGGACCGCGGTCATTGACGCGTACCAACACATGTTTTCCGGATTGGGGATTGGTGATTCGGAGAAGGGTTTGGAAGGGGAGGGTTCGATGGGCACAGGTGAGGGCATATTGGTTGTAGACTTCACCGCTGGCTGTGCGGCGTCCGTGGAAAGCGCTACCGTAATAGGAGGCCACCCACAGGTCGCCCGGCGGAGTGTCCGCTGGAGCAGGGGGTTCAGTTGTCTGCAAAGAATCCACCACGGCGGCCATGTCGGTCTCCACGGCGGGTTCGTTGCCGATCTCTGTCACCGACTGCGCTATAATCGGCCCGATGAACATGGCCCAGATAGCGAAGACGGTGGCAAATAGTTTCTTAGATTGATTTCTCATGTAATTTCCAAATATTGCTTAAGTCTCGTTAGTGAAATTCTGCAAGGGCCGTTTTTTGTCAAGGCTTTTTTTCGGTTTTTAGGCGTATCTGCTTGATAATGAATCTTTTGACCAGAACTCGACAAACGCCGTTCATTCACCTGCTCGCCGTCCAGCCCCTCCGCTGCAGGGCTTCAAGGCGGCCCAAGGTCCGGACTCCCTTCCCGCCTGGCCCGGGAGAAATAGTTTGACAGAAAAGCTGCGTGTCCGGCTTTATCGCATCAGCAAAAAATCAATGAGAGAAAGGAGTGCGACCATGCCAAAAATGACAGTGGATCCGTACTATTGCAAAGGCTGTGGACTCTGCATCGCTGCTTGTCCGAAAAAGATCATCCGCTTTTCGGAAAACATCAACGAGAAGGGTTACCACTACGCCGAGTGCTACAAACAGGAAGAATGCATTGCCTGCAAAATGTGTTACATGACCTGCCCGGACGTGGCGATCAAGGTCGAGAAGTGAGGCGCAGATGGCAAAGATATTGATGAAAGGCAATGAAGCTGTGGCCGAAGCCGCCATCCGCTCGGGCTGCCGGCTCTATTTCGCCTACCCGATCACTCCCCAGAGCGAATTGATCGAATACATGGCCAAAATGATGCCCAAGGTGGGAGGGACCTTCCTCCAGGCCGAAAGCGAAGTCGCGGCCATCAACATGGTCTACGGAGCCGCCGGAGCCGGCAAGAGGGTGATGACATCCTCCTCCTCGCCGGGAATTTCGCTCAAGCAGGAAGGAATTTCCTACATCGCCGGAGCGGAACTGCCAGCGGTGATCGTGAACGTCCAGCGCGGCGGTCCCGGACTGGGCGACATCCAACCCGCCCAGGCCGATTATTTCCAAGCCGTGAAGGGCGGCGGACACGGGGACTACCACCTGATCGTCCTGGCTCCCAACTCCGTGCAGGAATTTGCCGACATGGCTTCCGACGCCTTCGACCTGGCTGACAAATACCGCAATCCCGTGATGATCCTTTCCGATGGCATGCTCGGCCAAATGATGGAACCCGTGGAATTCAAGCCCGCCAAGACCCAGGAAGAGATCAACACACTTGGCGAGCAGCACACCGCCTGGTGCATTTGCCCCAACGCCGACGGCGACGCCAAACACCACCACGAGATCAACTCCCTCGAGCTGGATCCCAGCGTCCTGGAAAAGCACGTCAACCACATGTACGAAAAGTACGCGGTGGTGGAAAAGAACGAGGTCCGCTGCGAGACCTACAATGTCTCTGACGACAACGAGGTCCTCTGCGTGGCCTGGGGCTCGGCTTCCCGCATCGTCAAATCCGCCATCAACGAACTTAAAAAAGAAGGCAAGAGTGTCGGCCTCATCCGTCCCATCACTTTGTGGCCCTATCCCTACGAAGCGATCGTCAAGGCCATCGGACCCAAGGTCAGGCAAGTCTACGTTTTCGAGCTGAACACCGGCCAGATGCTGGACGACGTCAAGATCGCCGTTGAGGGCAGGGTGCCGGTCAAATTCTGGGGCAAGGTGGGAGGCATCGTCTTCACGCCTGCCGAGATCCAGGAAAAACTGGAAGCCTGTTTCTAAGGAGGAAAAAAATGGAAGTGATCGCCAGAAGGCCCGAAACCCTGACCAAAACACCCTTTACCTACTGTCCCGGCTGCCTCCACGGAGTGGCTCACCGCCTGATCGCGGAAGCCATCGAGGAAAACGGACTCATCAACCAAATGGCCGGAGTCGCCCCCGTCGGCTGCTCCGTCTTTGCCTATAAATTCTTCAATTTCGACATGGCTGAAGCCGCCCACGGACGCGCCCCGGCTGTTGCCACCGGCATGAAACGCGCCCGGCCGGACATGCATGTCTTCACCTATCAGGGCGACGGAGACCTCGCCGCCATCGGCACCGCCGAGATTGTCCACGCCGCCAACCGGGGCGAGAAACTCTCGGTCTTCTTCGTCAACAACGCCATCTACGGCATGACCGGCGGTCAGATGGCTCCCACCACGCTGCCGGACATGAAGACAACCACCAGCCCTTACGGACGCAATGTGGAAGACATCGGCTACCCCATCCGGATGTGCGAACTGCTGTCCACCCTTGTCGCGCCCTATTACGTGGAACGGGTTTCCCTGCTCAGTCCGGCCGAGATCATCAAGGCCAAAAAGGCTGTGGGGAAGGCCATCCAATACAACAGGGAAAACCGCGGCTTCACCTTCATCGAGTTCGTCAGCACCTGTCCCACGAACTGGGGCATTGATCCCGTCAAATCGCGCGACTGGGCGCGGGACAACATGCTGCCCTTCTTCAAGGTAGGCTGTTTCCGCGATAAAGGCGAGGAAAACGTCCAGGGGGTGGAAAAATGACCACCGAGATGATTTGCGCCGGATTCGGCGGACAGGGCGTCCTGACCATCGGCAAGTTCATCGCCCAATCGGGCATGAAGGAAGGGAAGAACGTTTCCTGGCTTCCTTCCTACGGTCCGGAAATGCGCGGCGGGACGGCCAATGTATCCACCGTCGTGTCGGACGAGCCGATCGCCTCGCCGATCGTCAGTTTCCCGGATATCCTGGTCGCCCTCAACCAGCCTTCCATCGATAAATTCGCCCCCTCCGTCCGCAAAGGCGGGGTGGTGATCATGAACACCAACATGTGCCCCCACGGCTGTCCCCGCGAGGACGTGGACCTCGTGGCGGCCCCGATGAGCGACATAGCCCTCGAGATCGGTTCCATGATGGTCTTGAACATGCTTGCCATCGGCATCGTGATCGGCAAGACCGGTCTCATCAAATACGAGACGATGGAGGAGGACCTCAATTCCTTCCTCAAGGCCAAAAATCCCGACCTTTTGGAGAAAAACCTCGCTGCCATCAAACGCGGGATCGAGATCGGCCAAAAACACGAGTGAAGCCTAACTAAACATAGTTCAGGGCGGCCCAGAGCCGCCCTTCTTTTTTCCCTGGAGTCGAGCGACCCATGAGCATCGGCTTCAGGAAAAAGAGGCCACAGAAAAGCACGAAAAAGCGCGGATTTACGCAGAAAAAGAGGATTGGGCTCGTCTCACACAGATCTCACAGATTCCACAATTTTTTTTCTTCACTCAGGTAAATACTGCTAAAGAAGCACAGATTTTCATGGATCCCCCATGATAGTTATCCAATACAGATCTCTGCTTTCTCTGCTCCTCTATGCAAATATCAGTCTCTGCTATTCTCGGCTATTCACTGCCTTTCTCTGTGTTGAATCCTCTTTTATGCGAAAAACTGCAGTTTTCCGCGTTTTTCTGCGGCCCATTATTTCAAACGGTTCAGTTCTGCGTTGTTCAGGTTGGAGGTGGTGGCGCGGAAGAGGCTGTAGCCGAGCATCCCGCTTTCATAGGAAGTCGTCCACGACACATTGACCTCGTTCTGCTCCGTGAGTTCGGTCCAGAAGGACGTGAGTTGGTAATGCTCGACCGTTTCGCCGAGGATCACCCTGCCCACGAAGACATCCTCGCTGCCGAGGCTGGAGACAGTTATACTGCCAAAATGGCAGGTCGTGTAGTAGGATCCGGTGGCGTAGATCTCGTCAGTGGGGGTGACCTTGATCCCAAAACCCGCGTCAATGCTGCCTCCGCCTGCTTTCAAAGCCCAATCCCAGGTTCCTTCGCCACTCAGTTTGGCCACGTAGATATCGTTGTCGCCGGAGCTGAGTAACTGGATGGCGCCGAAAGCGCAACTCTGCCGGAAGGAACCGATCAGATAGGCGTCGCCGTTCGCGGAGAGGGACATGTCCCAGGCGCGGTCGTTTTCTATGCTGCCGGCTCTGGCCGCCCACAGCCAGTTGCCTTCGGAATCCAGCTTGGCGGTGAAGATGTCGCCCTCGCCCATGCTCTCGAGGGTTTGGGGCCCAAAAGACGCCACGCTGCTGAAATTGCCGCAGAAAAAGGCGTTGCCCTCGCCATCCATAGCTTTCCCAGACTATAAGCAGGTTATCTCCAGCCAACTTCGCGCCGGGTGGGCGGGAACTCGGCTTGAAGTATACGGGAGGTGTAAAGGCTGGAAAAAAGGGAACGATGATCACTGAGAAGCCAGGCTAAAAAAAAGAACCCGGCCATAAAACCGGGTTCCAATGACATTGTGTAGTGTGAATTATTTCTGCAGGACAGCTTTGCGCTGGAAGGTGTCTTTGCCGGCGTTCAACACTATATAGTAGATGCCGCTGGAGCATTCTTTGCCGGAGCTGTCCTTGCCGTCCCAGGCGATCTG
>JAKQNV010000019.1 GCA_029565595.1 Candidatus Cloacimonadota bacterium | reverse complement strand
CGGCGTTTTACCCTCATTCTGTACCACTGTGACAATTGTCGCAGTGCCTAATTTGTCACAGTGGTCATGCCCCTGAATATCCTTCCGATGAGCTTCAAAAGTCGCTTTCATCAGCGCCTCCCTTATTGTAGTATTGGGTTCTACTATCCTGTACTGCAATAAGTTGGGAAGTCCTTTCTGCCGTGAATGCGCTGAGAATGCAAGAAATCTGCCAAACAAATCCTGCTTAGCGATCCGATCATCTTTTATCTATAGACCCTTCATCCTTTATTCCCCAAGAACCAGACAGAAGCATAAGAACCAGTGAAGCAAACCCCTGCTCAAAGCCCATAAACAAACAGCATAAAGACTTTTCCCAAAGCGCTTTAGACCGAATTCAGACTTGTTCCAATTCTCCCATACCACCCACCACTGTGACAATAAAAGCCTTAACAAATCTGATGAGCTCTCCAAAAAATCTGATCATCCGAAACCAGTCCAAAACCAGCGCAGATTTGCAATAATCTTGATACAAAAACGTCCAGAAACGTCCAAAGACCACTGTGACACAATCCAAAGCCAGTCTTATCTATCTCTCTGCCTGATAAACCCATACGACCACTGTGACATGTGATATCGATTTGCAGATTTGGGTGAGAACTTATACAAAACCAAGCAGGAGAGAATATTCTTGACAAATAACGACAGCCGGAGTGAGGAGTTGGCAGGGGCTGATGAGCCGCCAGAGGAGTTGAAGATGAGATTGATCAGGATATTTTTCGCCGCGGCGCTGGGGCTGGCGGTTTGCGCCGGGCTGGACGGCCAGATCCCTGAATGGCAATGGGCCAGAGGCGCCGGCGGCATGTATTGGGATGAGGGAACGTGCCTTGCCGGCGATAGCCAGGGCAATGTCTATGTGGCGGGATTTTTCTACGAAAGCGCGGAGTTCGGTGCCACTGTCCTGACCAGCTCCGGAGACCGGGACCTTTTCGTCGCCAAACTGGATCCCGCGGGAAACTGGCTCTGGGTGAAGCGTTCCGGAGGAGAAAACTTATCAGGGGTAGCCGTTGATGATACAGGAAATGTCTATCTGTCGGGATACTTCTGGGGCACTGCCGATTTCGGACCCTATACCTTGATCGGATCAGGCAGCGGCCTGTATGACGATATCTTCGTGGCCAAACTGGACACCGATGGCAACTGGCTCTGGGCCAAAAGGGCAGGCGGGATCAACACCGACCGGAGTATGGGAATCGCCCTCGACTCCTCCGGCAATGTATATGTGACCGGATTTTTCGGTTACGACGCCGTGATCGGCGGAACCAACCTCAATTGCGCAGGAGCCTGGGATATCTTCGTCGCCAAACTGGATCCCGAGGGCAACTGGCTGTGGGCAGTCGGCGCCGGAGGACTAGGCTCCGAATGGGGCGAAGACCTTGTCCTGGATGAGGCTGGAAACATCTACCTCACCGGCAGTTTTCAAATGACAGTGACCTTTGGCTCCACCGACCTGGACTGCGCCGGCGAACGCGACGTCCTGATCGCAAAACTCGATCCCCAAGGCAACTGGCTCTGGGCGAAACGTGCCGGGGGCTGGCATTATGACCATGGAACGGCGATTGCCTGGGACGGCTGCGGCAGCATCTTCTGCGCTGGGTTCTTCAGGGAAAGCGGCGATTATGGCAATGATGTCCTGACCAGCGCTGGGTCCTATGATCTCTTCGTCTGCAAACTGAATACGGATGGAGACTGGCTCTGGGCCCGCCGCGAGGGCGGTGTGGAAAGCGACCAGGCCTGGGGAATTGACCTGGATCAATACGGAAACGTCTATCTGGCGGGGGGATTCCAGTCCAGCGTGGACATTGGCCAGACCACCCTGATCAGCGCCGGAGGCTACGACATCCTGCTCGCCAGCCTCGACCCGGCTGGCAATTGGCTCCAGGCGATCCGCGCCGGAGGCGTTAATACAGATAGCGCCAAAGGCATCGCGTTTTCGGGTTCCGTGTTTTATGCCACCGGCGGCTTTATGGAATCCATGTCTATGGGTCAGCACTCCCTGCTCAGCGAAGGAGATTATGACGTATGGATAGCCAAACTCAATCCCAATGTGGAGATCTGCGACGAAGTTGTCCATTCAGCTGTTGCTGGTGGGATCTTGAAGGCCTGGCCCAATCCCTTCCACAGCGGCGATCCTGTCCGCATCGCAACGGACATCAAAACCGGCGAGAGCGGGACTCTGGCCATCTACAACCTCTCCGGCCAGGTCGTGCGGACCTTCCCCACGGATCCGGGACGCAGCTCTTTCCTTTGGGACGGACGCGATTACGACGGACACATTTGCGCCAGCGGGATCTATTTTTGCCGTCTCAGTACGCCCTCGCTCCAATTGACCAGGAAGCTCATGTTCGTCAAGTAAACCGCGTCTACGAGTATATCGCAATATGAGCCAGCCAGGCCGGCAGAGTCCTCTTTTTCTGCGCCAGTCCGTGTCTTTTCTGTGCTTTTTTGCGACCTTTTTTTTACTGAAGCCGATGCTCGCTGGCGAGCCCGACTCTTTTTTATTTCCCGGTGACGCTCACTTCCTCGCAGAGGATGGCAGGGATCTTGTAGGAGCCAAGGTTGCAGCAGGAGGATTCGACCGCGCCCACCTTGGAAAGGGTTTCGTAGGCGTTGCCGGTGAGCAGGCAATCCTTGACGCGGCCTTTGATCCGGCCCTTTTCGACGTAGAATCCGGTGCCCACGCCGACGGAGTAATCGCCATTGAGGATGTTTCCGGAATGCGCTCCCATCAGCGAATAGACGATGAGGCCCGTATCCAGGGAGGCGATCATTTCCGGCAAAGTTTTGTCGCCGGGCTCGATAACCACATTGACGGGCTGGGCGGAAGGCTGGTTTTCGTGGTTGCCGCGGAAGCCGTTGCCGGTGGGCTCGAGCCCGAGTTTTTGGGCGTAATTGAGGTCGGTGGGGATGGCCTTGAAGACTCCCTTGTCCACGAAACTGTAGGCTCGGGTCGGCGTTCCTTCACCGTCAAACGCCATGCAACTGCCCATTTCGACATCGAAGGGATCCTGGCGGATGCTGATCTTCTCGGAAAATATCGGCTGGCCGTATTTGCCGATGAGGGGCGAGACCTTGTTGTAGAAGTTAACCGGGGAGGCGGCGACGTTGAATCTGGAGATCAGGGCAAAAGGAGCGTATTGGGCAAAGATCACGGGCATTTTTCCGGTCTGGGGGACGATCTCGGTTTGGCCGAGGCGGAAGAGTTCCAGAAGCGCGTCAAGTTGGGCTTCGTCCAGCGGTACGCGGGCCCTGCCGGTCTTGAAGTCGAAGAGGCCGGCGCCCGTCCCGGGGAAGACCATTTGGCCGTAAACGACGAAACTCGAGGCGCGCAGGCTGAGGTCCGTCCCGGCGGAATTCAGCAAGCCGATCCCGCCGGAGGAGTATTCGTAATCCAGGTTGAACTGGCCTTCGCCATGCTGTTTGACGTAGTCCACGAGGCGTTTGCCTTCGGCGATGAGTTCCGCTTTGGTGACCTTTTCGATGGCGGGGTCGTAGGTCGGTAACTGGGGCAGGTCTTGGGTCAGGGGGAGGCGGATGTTGACCTCCATGCCGTTGGCCGCGGAGGCGAGGGCCTGATCCACCAAGGCTTGGCGATCGAGCAGATTACGGGTGTGAGCGAGGCCGGCGCGACCGTTTTTGATCACGCGCAAAGCGATCCCGAAACTCAGCGCGGAATCGGCTTTGTCCAGTTTGCCATCCACAAAGCCGACGCCGTCCTGGCTTTCCTCCACGTAATAGACGTCGGCCTGGTCGGCCTGTTGGGACGCGAGACGCAGCAGTTTGTCCATTATTTACCTCCCACGGTGAGTTCGCTGAAATAGACGTGCGGTCCGCCCAGGCAGGAGCGGATGTTGGTCTGGCCTTTGCCGCAGCCACCGGATTCGTTGAGGACCAGGTCGTTTCCGATTAGGACGACGTTGTTCAGGGTTTTGTAGAGGTTGCCGACGATGTTGATGTCGCGCACCATGGCGGCGAGTTTGCCGTTTTTGACCTTGTAGGCGTAGTTGGCGCCGAAGGTGAAGTTTTCGCCGGAGGTCTGGCCGCCCATCGGATCGCCGATATAGAGGCCTTCGTCCATGGCCGCCAGCAGTTCGTCCAGGGTGTATTTATCCGGCTGGATGAAGATGTTGCCCATGCGCACGATAGGCGGATAGCGGTAATCCTCGGCGATGGCGTGGCCGCTGATCGGCTCGCACATTTCGGCCGCGGTGAACCGGTCGTGCAGCCTGCCTTTGAGGACTCCGCGCTCCATTAGGATTGTGCGCCGCACCGCCACGCCTTCGTCGTCGTATTTGTAAAAGCCCAGTTGGCCGGGCAGGGTGGCGTCGTCGATGATGGTGAGGTTACCGGCGCCGAGTTTGGTGCCGATCTTCATCTTTTCACGCAGGGCGGGAAGGTCGCGCACGATGTCGGCCTCGGAAAAGTGGCCGAAGGCTTCGTGGGTGAAGACCCCGACCATGCCGGGATTGAGTACCATCCGGCAGGTCCCGGCGGCCACCGGTTCGGCCTTGAGCAGGTCAGCAGCTATTTTGG
>JAKQNV010000001.1 GCA_029565595.1 Candidatus Cloacimonadota bacterium | reverse complement strand
CTGAAAAAGATCACCAATACGCCCTTCAAGGGAGTTTTGGTGGGCTTGGGGATCACCGGCATCATCCAAAGCAGTTCCGCGACCACCGTCATGCTGGTAGGCCTGGTCAACGCCGGGATCATGAACCTGCAACAGGCCGTGGGCGTTGTGATGGGCGCCAATATCGGAACGACCGTTACCGCCCAGCTGATCGCCTTCAACATCGGCGACATCGCTTATGCCTTCGTGGTTTTGGGTGTGGTCGGCCTATTTATCAAACGCAGTTTCAAGATGGAACATTGGAGCCAGATAGTATTGGGTTTCGGGCTCTTGTTCGTAGGTTTGACGGTCATGTCCTCGTCCGTTTCCATGTTGCGGGACTCAGCGTTCGCGAAAGACATCCTGGCACGTTCAGCCGACTACCCGATCCTGGCGATCCTGGCCGGAACTCTGTTTACGATGATGATCCAAAGTTCCTCGGCCTCCGTGGGCATCGTGATGGTACTGGCGGCCACCGGCCTGATCCCCTTCGAGGGCGCGATCTACCTGATCTTTGGCGACAACATCGGCACAACGATCACCGCCTGGCTGGCTGCTTTGAACGCAAATAATTCAGCACGTCGCGTGGCTTTTGTGCATACGCTTTTCAATGTGATCGGCACAATTATCTTCGCCACTCTGACCTATTTCCATATCTATGCCAAAATGATCAATGCGATCACGCCCGGAAACGTTTTCGCCGGCCAAAACATCGCCCGCCACATCGCCAACGCGCATTCCTTCTTCAATATCCTGAACACGATCTGGATGCTGCCCTTCGCCGGTGTGCTGGCCCGGATCGCCAAACGTGTGATCCCCAAAGACACCGAAGACACGATCTCGCTGGGTGAGCCCAAACATCTGAACTACCATCTGATCAGCGATTCGCAGCTGGCCATCGAGCAATCTTTGAAAGAGATGCGCGAGATGCTGCGTCTGGTGAGATTGGGCCTGAACGTCGCCTACGAGGCCTTCAAGGACAAAAGCTACAAAAAGCAGATCAGGGTGTCCCGCATCGAAGCCGCCATCGATCATCTCCAACGCGAGGTAACGCGCTATCTGGTGGCCGTCAACGAACGCACCAAATCAGAAAACGTGATCAAGAAAATCCCCGCCCTGCTGCACACCGTCAACGACATCGAAAAAATGGGCGACATCACGGAAGAGGTCAACCGCATCCTGAATTACCAGGTCCCAGCCCAGAAAGTCACTCTTTCCACGCATTTCCAGGATATGATCGGCGAATTGCAGGCCAAAGTGATGGAAATGCTCGACCTCAGCATCGAATACATCGAGGAATTCAAGCCACTCTACACCTACAAGATCATCGAGTTGGAAGGCCGGATCAATGAACAGCACCACAATCTGCGCGAACGGATCCTGGGCCAGATCCAAAGGGCCGAATGCGATCCCGAAGGCGGCTTGAACACCATCGACTACATCGACGCTATGGAACTCATCGCGGACAAGATGAAAAACCTGGTCAAAGCCGGGACCCACGATTTCATCTATGGGCAGGACAAACTGCCGGAAAACGAAGCGGATAAAAGCGAGCCGGACGAGAATTAAAGGGCCGGGACATCCCAGGCACGGTCACCAACCCAACCGTCTATCAAGGTGTGTGAAATGTCATATGCCTGCAGATCAGGCTTGCCTGGCCGGTGTTTCCTGCTATTTTCTTTGTAACGGTCGCCGGGCCTCGCTGAAAGGATCAGGACAGTCACGCGGAATGCCGGATCGAGACCGGATCCAGGATCAAACAAGAGATTTGTATATGGGAGTAAGATAATGGGTAAAACCAAGTTTGCGGTTTGGACACTGAGTATATTTGCCGGCCTCGCGCTCTGCCTGGCTCTATTTAGCGGCTGCGAAGACAGCAACATCACCACTGCGACTCCCGACATTCTGACGCAGCAAATCCGGGCTTTGCCGGTCAACCAGAGTTTCAGATTGAACATCCCCACCTATGAGGGATCGAACCAGGCTGTGCATCCCGACATTCTTATGGCTTCGGGTTCCAAAAATCAACTGGAGGCCGCGAGTTTTGTGCTGGCCTTCACCCCCTATCCCAATTCCAACGACCATTTTGAAAATCCCAGCGTCCTGACCAGTACGGACGGGGTCAATTTCGGCGGCCCAGCCCTGGAACTAAACCCGCTCTCGGAAAGGCCCGCGGGCGGCCATAACGACGATCCGGATATCATTTACAACCCCGCCAGCCAGCGTTATTTTCTCTACTATCTGGAAACCTGCCGGCCGGACTCGCAAAATGTGATCCTGCTCACCAGCAGCGATCTGACAAATTGGGACAAGCGCACAGTGCTGCATTATACGCAAAGCATCTTTGAGCAGCAACGCGTGTTCATGTTGTCCCCGTCTGTCATCCGGAACGAAGAGGGAACCTGGTTCATGTATTACGTCAATTGTCGCAAATACACGATCGAATACCTGACAAGCAGCGACGGAGTGCATTGGGACAGCGCAGTGGTGTTTAATCCCGCCGTTTCCAGGATGAACTTCCAGCCCTGGCATATCGACGTTTTCCGGGGAAATGACTACTATTACGCGCTGGTAAACGGAACCCGGCGCGATCCGAACCTACATCTTGCCCGCAGCGAAGATTTGATCCACTGGGAATTTTCCGGGCAGCCCCTGCTCACGCCGCAAAACTGCGGCCTCTCCTGCGATTGGATCTACCGGACTTCCGGCCTGGAAATTGATGGAACGCTTTACCTGTATTATTCCTACCGGTATGACAACAGAAAATGGGGGATCGGCCTGTATAAAAAACCGCTCGGCGAAATCGCATTCTGAAGCGGATCCAAAGGATTGTAACTGAAGAGGGAGAAAAACTGAGAAGCTGGCTGGCTTGGCGTGTAGGATTTATTCTGGCTTCATCTGGGGAAATAGTATTACTTCCTTGATCGAGTCGTTTTCCGTGAGCAGCATCACCAGGCGGTCGATCCCAATACCCAGGCCTCCCATCGGCGGCATTCCGTATTCCAGGGCTTCCAGAAAATCCTCGTCCACGACGTTCGCCTCTTCATCGCCCAGAGCCCGTAGCCTGGCTTGCGCTTCCAGCCTGGCGCGCTGATCCAGGGGATCGTTGAGCTCGCTGAAGGCGTTGGCAAATTCGTGCCCAGCGATGATCAGTTCAAATCTATCGGCAAGTTGGGGATTGTCCGGTTTGGCTTTGGCCAGCGGTGAAATCTCCTTGGGAAAATCGGTCACGAAAGTCGGCTGGATGAGCTTTTCCTCCACGAAGGCCTCGAAAATGACGGCGATGAGTTTGCCCACTCCGGCTTCCGGAGACACTTCCAGCTTGTGTCCTTTGCAGAAGGCCAAAGCCCTGCCATAATCGAAATCGGATAGATCTATTCCCGCGTGCTCTTTCACCAGATCGAGCATCGAAGCCCTGATGAAGGGCTGGGCGAGGTTGACCTGATGTCCGCGGAAATTGTAGATGTCTTTGCGGATGACGTTTTGGGCGAGGTGGCGGATCATTTCCTCGGTGACGGCGATCATACCGTCGAGGTCGGAATAGGCCACGTAAAGCTCGAGCATGGTAAATTCAGGATTGTGGGTGCGGTCCATGCCCTCGTTGCGGAAGTCTTTGCCCAGTTCGTAAACCGCCTCGAAGCCGCCCACGATGAGGCGTTTGAGGTAAAGTTCGGTCGCGATGCGCAGATAGAGATCGGTGTCCAGCGTGTTGTGATGAGTTACGAAGGGACGCGCGTTGGCGCCGCCGTAAAGGGGCTGGAGGACCGGGGTTTCGACTTCCAGGCAGCCTTTGGCGTCGAGAAAACTTCTGATGGCCGAAATGACGCGGGAACGCTGGATGAAGACCTGGCGGTTGCCGGGATTGAGCAGCAGATCCAGATAGCGCTTGCGGTAGCGCAATTCGATGTCCGAAAACTCGTCGTAGCGCACTGTCTTGCCATCCACGAGCTTTTCCTTGACCGCCGGAAGCGGGCGCAGGTTTTTCGTGAGCAGCTCTATCCGGATGGTTTTGAGCGAGTATTCCCCGGCCTCAGTGTTAAAGAGTGTTCCGCCGACCTGGACGAAATCGCCCGCGTCGCAAAGTTTGAAGAGTTCGTAGTTTTCCTCTCCGACGAGGTTTTGCGCCACATAGATCTGGATGCGGCCGCTGGCGTCCTCGATATTGCCAAACCCGATGCGGCCCTGGCGGCGCATGGCGACCAGCCTACCGGCCAGACACACCTCCTGCTGCGAGGAGATCCAGGATTCTCTGTCAGCGAGTACGTCGCCGACGCTGTGGGTGCGGGCGGACTTGACGGGATAGGGATTTATTCCCGCGGCTCTTAGCTTCTCCAGCTTTTGTTTACGCAGCTGGATGAACTGGTTATCCCTGGACTGCATGCGGAATTTACAGG
>JAKQNV010000188.1 GCA_029565595.1 Candidatus Cloacimonadota bacterium | reverse complement strand
CCAGGATCTGGCTCTATCACGACAACGGGACCACCCTGATCGATTCGGACGACGACGACGGCGACGGCAACAACTTCTATCTGCAGTTCGCGCCTTCCAGTTCGGCGTATTACAAACTGAAGGTGGACGGCTTCAATTTTGCCGTCGGAGCCTACGTCTTCAATTATTCCTACACCGCCAATCCGGACGCTTACGAACCGGATAATTCCGCCACCCAGTACACGTCGCTGACGGTCACCACTGTCAATCAGACTCAGGACCATACGCTGCACACAGCGACTGACGAGGATTGGTTCCGCTTCCAGGGAGTTCCGGGCCGCGTCTACACCTTCTTCTCGACCGGCAACACGGACACCCAGATCTTCCTCTATCAAAACGACGGAACGACACTGATCGAAAGCGATGACGACGACGGCGATGGGTACAACTTCTACCTGCAATGCGCCTTTACGGTGAACGCCTATTACAAGTTGAAAGTGAACGGCTGGGGCGGATCCGGCGGATCTTATGTATTCAATTATTCATACACCACCGGCCTTACAAAGCCGATCAACGTCCAAATAACCAGGTCCGGAAGCAACGTGACCGTCACCTGGAACGCCGTGATCGGCGCCACCAGCTACAAGATCCAGGCCTCCGACAATCCTTATTCCGGATTTGTCCAGGTGGGCACCTCGGCTACAACTTCGTGGACTGGACCCGCGACAGCGGCCAGAAGATTCTACCGCGTGATTGCGATGAACTAAGATGCCCTAACAATATCGCTTAAAGCACACACTCTATCCAGGAAGCCCGGCTCGCACGGCCGGGCTTCCTTTTTTTATTCTCCCGCAGTGAATTGCGGACATTTATACCAGATCCTGGCCTCTTCCCGCCCTTACGATCAATACGGGATCAATACGGGATCATTACGGATTTCATCCGTATTGATCCCGTATTGATCCCGTAATGATAGGGGGAGCCAAACCTGGGTGCCGGGCATTTCTCCTTTCCCGGATGTAGCCTCTGAACATTATTGATAATATCCACACTCAATTGACGATTTGTCTTGACAACAAAATATACATGCTTTTAGGTATCATTAACATTAACTGAGAGGAGGAAATATGAAAATTCGCGTCTTGCTCTGCTTGCTGGCGGGCGGGCTGCTGGTCTCCGGTTGCGGTTGGGGCGGGAATTTCGACACCCACGAATTCAAACCCGTCAGCATCAGCCGTAGCAATGATGTATCATATTTGTGGGATTACGCGGAGTTGAACGAAAACGGCGAGGATTTCCTGATCTCGGTCGCGCCGTGGGGCACAAAAAACAACATGGTGCTGTTGAAGGACCAGTCCGGCAAAGCCCTTTCCCAACTTAATTTCAGTTACAAGGTCCGCGGGATCAAGGTCCTGGAAGATCCCCGCAATGGCAGGCGCTGGCTGTTCACAACCATAAACGATCAGAAAAATACAGTCATTTATGCTTACGGATATCTGTGGGGAAAGGTCCTGGATCGCGATGAAAAATCGTTTGAGTCTATTCAACGGACTGACAGCTATCAGGACCGCAGCGACATCGAATGGTATGGGATGATATGTCCGATATTGCTCGAAGATATTGATCAGGACGGGCGTCCGGAACTGGTCTGCTGCGGATCCGACGCCCTGACGCACAATCCCCGTGGCTTGATCGTTTATGACTTCGACAGCGGGCGGATAAAATGGCGCTATGACCTGAACACCACGCTGTGGTACGTACTGGTGGACGATTTTGACGACAACGGCAGCAAGGAAATTGTCTGCGCTAATATAGCCTATAAGAACGCAAAAGAACTCATCAACGGCATGAATGATTTCCATGGCTGGCTGCTCGTCCTGGATTCCGCTGGCAAGCCGCTTTACAAGGAACTGGTGTTTGATGATTTCGGAGCCACCCAGCTCATAGCCGACGATATCGACCGGGATGGGAAAAAGGACATTGTGGCTGTGCAAACCACTTGGGGCAAGATGAAAATTCCCAATGAGGTCTATCAACTGAATTGGAACGGCCACAAACTGGTCCGCGGCAAAAAGTGGTCCTTCTCGGGAAATTTCGAACAGAACAGTCAAGATACTTTCTACAACACGATGGACGCGGCAGGCACCAAACTCTTTCTGCTGGCCGCCCGGAATTCTCCCCTAATCGCGCTGGACAAAGAATTTAAACCAATCGAATCCAAATTCAAAGACACTGTAAAATTCGTCTTGGATGTGGACGACCTCGACCAGGACGGTTCGAAGGAGATCTTGCTGCAGACCGCCGACAACCGCTTCGTGATTCTGGACAAACATCTGAAAAAGCGGGCGGAAATCGCCAATCCCTTCGCCAATGAACAGAATGTCAGCGCCAGCATCGTGCACACCGGCTCTGGCAGGCCCAATCGGATAGCCCTGGTTTCCCCGACGGAAACGCGCTACTACGATTATGCCGGAGTGTCCGTCCCGCTGCTGGCCTGGCGTTGGTTCAAAACGAACGCTGTCTGGGTCAACCTGCTTCTGGTGGCCTCTTTGTTTTTGT
>JAKQNV010000181.1 GCA_029565595.1 Candidatus Cloacimonadota bacterium | reverse complement strand
GGGCTCACCAACTCCATGTTCAACAATATGACATTCTGTCTTACGGCTGACAATTCAAGTTATAATCAAACAATAAGCAATTTCTCCCATCCCGCTACATATGGCCTGTTCCCCACGCTTTACCTGGCCACCGGCAATTACTACGTCACCGGAAGTTATTATTGGACCTACGATCCCAGCATAGGCATGCAAAATTTGGGCAGATATTATAATTATAGCTCTTACTACAACGATTTTGCGGAGATACCCTGCGGCAACGGCAAGGCTATGGTTCTGGGCGCTGCCTCCTTCCTCTATGCCACAAACGATATGAAGACCCTGGCCGGCAGGATCATCGACTATTTGCAGACCGTATCTTTCGACAATAATACTCCGCAGATGCTGGTAATATCTGTATCGTCCGGCAACCTTGAACTCCACTGGGATCCTTTTCCAGGAGCCCAATCTTATAATGTTTATGCCTCTGACACCCTGGAGGGCCCTTTCGAATTGATCGCCGTTACCGGTGAAAATCATTATGACCTGCCCCTGGAGGGCAACCATAGATTTTTCCGGATAACCAGCTCAACCGAGCCGATATCACGGATTATTGAACAGCCAACCAGTTCTAAACATTAACGCTGATCCTTGGATCCGGATGATCAGGACTCGATATAGAGGGCCAGGAGGCGCAGGGCTTCGTTGAACTGGTCGCGGTACTCCATGTTTTTGTCGAGGGCGATGGTGACCTTGAGGCCTTTGGCGGCGTCGAAACGCAATTCCTGCTTTACTTTGGCGCTGAAGGCGAGGACCTTTTCCCGGGGCGGTAACTCCTCGGGCTTGAATTCCAGTGTGAGGGTGTGATGGCGGACATGGCAATTGACCAGTTTGGCCTGTTTGGCCAGGATATTGAGCCGGAAATACATCAGCAGCCAGGCGGCCTTTTCCGGCAAGGCTCCGAAGCGGTCGGTGAGTTCGGTTTCGAGGTCTTCAATGCCCGCCAGTTCCTCACAGGCGCTGAGCCGGCGGTAGATCGTGAGGCGCTGTTCGTCGTCGTTGATGTATTCAGGCGGAAAATAGAGGTCGATCTCGGTGGTCAGTTTGCGCCTGGTTTTGGGCGTTTCCAGTTCGCCGGAGATGCCCTTGCCTTCCTGCACGGCGGTGATAGCGCTCTCTAAAAGGCTGTTGTAGTAATTGAAGCCGATGGATTGGATAATGCCGCTCTGTTTGGTGCCGAGGATGGTTCCGGCTCCGCGCAGCTCGAGATCGCGCAGCGCCACCTGGAATCCCGCGCCGAGGTAGTCGTATTGGGTGAGGGCCTCCAAACGCTGGCGGGCAACGGTCGTGGTACCCTTGGGAATCAGCAGATAGGAGTAGGCGCGGCGATTGCTGCGTCCCACGCGTCCGCGCATCTGATAAAGCTGCGCCAGACCAAAGGTATCGGCGCGGTCAATGAGGATGGTGTTAGCGTTGGGAATATCGATGCCGTTTTCGATGATGGTGGTGGAGATGAGGACCTGGAACTCGCGTTTGATGAAGGCGTCCATCACGTCCTCCAGATGGCGTTCCGGCATTTGGGCGTGACCGACGATGAAACGGACCTCGGGCAGGAGTTTGCGCAATTCTTCGGCAACGTGCTCGATGGTCTGGACGCGGTTATGGATGAAAAAAACCTGGCCGCCGCGGTCGATCTCGCGCCGGATGGCGTCTTTGATGACCTCGCTGTCGCGCGGAGTGATGATGGTGCGGATGGGCAAACGCTCCTTGGGCGAGGTCTGCATCAGCGAGATTTCCTTGAGTTTGGCCAACGCCATGTTCATCGTTCGCGGGATCGGGGTGGCGCTCATGTAAAGGGTGTCCACATTGGATTGCAGTTTACGCAGGCGCTCCTTGTGACGAACCCCGAAGCGGTGTTCCTCGTCGATGACCAGCAGGCCCAGATTGGGAAAATGGATGTCCCGTGAAAGCAGGCGGTGCGTGCCGATGGCGATGTCCACCCGTCCGGAAACGATGCCGGCTACGTCTTCTTTGAGTTGCTTATCGCTGCGGAAACGGCTGAGCATGGCTACGCGGACCGGGTATTGGGCTAAACGTTCGCGGAAAACGCGCCAATGCTGTTCCGCCAAAAGCGTTGTGGGAACGAGCACCGCGACCTGGTAACCTGAACAGACTGCCTTGAAAGCCGCGCGGATGGCGACCTCAGTCTTGCCGAAACCGACGTCGCCGCAAAGCAGCCGCTCCATCGGGGCCGGGCTTTCCATGTCGGCCTTGATCTCGGAAGTCGAACGCTCCTGGTCGGCGGTGTCCTCGTAGATGAAGGACTCCTCCATTTCGCGCTGCCAGAGAGTGTCCGGCTGATGGGCGATCCCGACGCGCGAACTGCGTTCTGCGTAGAGTTTGACGATGTCCGCGGCGATGAGTTCGATCTGCTCGGCAGCCTTGCGCCGGGTGTTTTGCCACTTGGCGCTGCCGATGCGGTTCAAAACTGGCGCGGTACCTTCCTCGGCAACGTATTTTGTGACCAATTTCAGCTGGTAAGTGGGCACGTAAACGCGGTCGTCTCCGGCGTAGCGCAGTACCAGGCACTCGGTGTCCTGCCCGTCGAGCCGGATGATGGCCAGGCCTTCGAAGACGCCGATGCCGTGGTCGATGTG
>JAKQNV010000148.1 GCA_029565595.1 Candidatus Cloacimonadota bacterium | reverse complement strand
AAGACTTGGAATCTGATGTGACAAGGTTCGGGCTTGGTCAATTTCCCCTTTTTCCCTTTCACCCTTTCACGAACCGGTCTCACACAGATTTCACAGATCCCACAGATTTTTGATCTGCACACCCCCAAAAATTCGTGTAATTCGTGTAATTCGTGGACAACTCTTTTCTCCGTGTCTCTGTGTTAAAACCTCTGTTTTTCTCTGCCCTACTCCGCTTTTCTCTGTGGTGAGATCTTTTTTCTGCGTGGATCCGCGCTGTTCCGCGGCTTCTTTTACATTGGGGATGCCTTATATCTTCCCATTCCCATCTTGGGCCTGGAGGATCTCCAGTATCCTTTCGAAGATATAACCTACGTGGATGCGGTTGGTGAGATCGAGCTTTTCGACGTCGATCTCCAGGACCGGGCCGTTGTGAAAACCGAATTTGGCGACATTCGCCCCGTAGGCTTTGTACCAATGGTTCAGGTTGTTTATCTCCGGGAAATTCCAGCCGCCTTCCAGTTCCATTTCCCGGCCGCGTTGCTGAATCCTTTCCCAAGCCAGGGACGGGCTTCCCTGTAAAAGAATGATCAGATCCGAGGACGGCAGTTGCCTGTTCACGGTCTGGAATTGGGTTCCGAGGTTGTCGAGTTCGTCGTCGGTAAGCAAGCCGTCGGCATGGAACTGATTGCAAAAAACGAGCAGATCCTCGGGCAGGGAGCGGTCCTTCACGTAGCTGCCCGATCCGCTTTTCCCGAGCCGCCGCTGCTGGGCCCGCATTTCCAGAAAATGCAGTTGCAGCTGGTAACACCAGGTTTTTTTGTCACCCAGAAACTTCTCCAGAAGCGGATTCTCTTCCGGCTTTTCATAGAGCGTGTTGATCTTCAGGCTGCGCCCCATGATGGCTGCCAGGGTCGATTTTCCCAATCCGACGTTGCCGGCGATGGTGATCAGTTTGGGATGCTCAGCCAGGTATTTTTCCAGTTGGCGTTCGACGTCTATGGCCTTGAGGGTGGCTTCGGTCTGGGGCAGGGTGACCCACTGGCTGATCCCCGGGCTGGATACGCGCAGTTCCAGGGTTTTTATCTGTTCCGCGATGATATTGACCGTGCGCCGCAGCCACTCCATCTTTTCCACCGCCCTGTCCGCGTTGATGACCAGGACCGGACAGTGGACGTGATTGGCGATAAAATCCTCATACAGATTATTCAGCAACTCGAGGTATTCGGCTGAAATGGCCAGCTCGCTATCGCGTCCCCGTTCCCGGATCCTTTCCTGGAGGGTGGGAACGTCCGCCTTGAAATAGACCAGGAGGTCAGGCTCCCGGACCTGGTCCGTCATCAGCCGGTAGGTGCGCTGGTAGGCGATGAATTCAGGCTCGGACATATTTTGCAGGATGCGTTGGGCTTTGCCGAAAATATGATAATCCTCGGCGAGGGTCCGGTCTTCCAGCACGATCCCCCGGCAGGTCTGGATCAGCTTCTGGCGGTCCAATCTGCCGTTGAAGAACTCGATCTGGGCCATGAAAGCGTTGGCTACAGGATCTTTGTAAAATGAATCCAACACGATGGGATTGAATTTTTCCGGAAAGGCAAACACGCCTTCGGTGCCATTGGGTTTGGGATATACGGATGTCAGGACCTTATTGAGGGGCGCGGAGCTGGCCGCTGCTATAAAGGTGGATTTGCCCACCCCGATATTGCCCACGATCCCGATGCGGATGTTTTCCATGTTCGCTTTTTCCAATTCAAAGTTTATTGACCCTGTCGCTATCTATGCCACAGGTGGTTTACTCGTATGTTAGCGGCTTTGTCTTCCGGTTTTTGCCGGAATCTACTGCCGGCGTCGGTCCAGGGAGCCGTGTGCTCTTTACGCATGCAATCAGGCAGCCATTTATGTATCACGTCTCCCGCATCCAGTAAATTGCCCCGGCGCTGCAAGTCAAGACATTCTTTGGGAAAACTTACCCATGTATCTTTCCGCACAGCCAGGCTGCGGACAAGCCGTTACAGAAAGATCCCAATTCAATTACCACCGCTTCGGATTCTTAACCAAGAGCAGGTTAGCGTCCAGATCCCAGATGTCTGCCCTCCTCCGGCGGATTTGCCGGAAGTCGCCCTGCTATATGCTCGATGTCAGTTATTCGCCGGTAAGCAGGGACTGTCAGTGTTGAACTTATTGCCGCTATTTGACGTTAAAATTGTCCATGAACTGCTGCAAAACCGCGCTGCGTGAGGGATGGCGGAGTTTTTTGAGGGCTTTGTCCTCGATCTGGCGGATGCGTTCGCGGGTGACCTGGAAGATGTTTCCCACTTCCTCGAGGGTGCGGTGGTAGCCGTCGTCGATGCCGAAGCGGAGGCGGATGACGCGTTCCTCGCGGGTGGTGAGGGTTTTCAGAACCTCGTCCACCTGTTTTTTGAGCAGGGAGCGTTCGGCCAGGCGTTCGGGACTGATGATGGTACGGTCTTCGATGAAGTCGCCGAGGATGCTGTCCTCGCTGTCGTGGCCGATGGGCTTATCCAGCGAGACGGGTTCCTTGGAGATGGAGAGGATGCTTTTCACCTTGTCCACCGGGATGTCCAGGACCTCGGAGATCTCTTCCGGATAGGGATCTCGGCCGAGTTTTTGCTGCAGGCGGCGGCTGGTGCGGTTGATCTTGTTGATGGATTCGATCATGTGCACCGGAATGCGGATGGTGCGGGCCTGGTCGGCGATGGCGCGGGTGATGGCCTGGCGTATCCACCAGGTGGCGTAGGTGCTGAATTTATAGCCCTTGCGGTAGTCGTATTTTTCCACGGCGCGCATGAGTCCGGTATTGCCTTCCTGGATGAGGTCGAGGAATTCGAGGCCGCGGTTGTTGTAGCGTTTGGCGATGGAGATGACGAGGCGGACGTTGGCCTCGATCATTTCGTTCTGGGCTTTTTCCTTGTTGCGTTCGGCGCGGTCGATCTCGCGCAGGAGGAAGACGAGGTCGGTGCCGGTCATCTTGGTCTCGAGTTCGACGCGGCGGATCTTGCGGCGGGCGTTCTTGATCTTGCGCAGGGTTTCCACAAAGATGTTGGGATCGATGTTGGTCTCGACGCGCACCTCTTCAAAATCGGCGTCGGATTTCTTGGCGCGGCGGCCGTAGGTGCAGATCTCGTCGATGGTGAAGCGCTTGATGCGGGTAAGGTCGGTGATGCTGGAATAGCTCTCCTCGATGCGCTCCACGAGCGAGCGGATGCGGTAAACCATGCGCTTGATGAGTTTGTCGTTGTAGTTGAGCTGGTTGAAAGTGGTGATGATGTCGTTGCGGAGGGTGTCGATCTCCTCCTGGCGGCTGGCGGTGCCGCTGTCGTCGAAATCGCAGCTGTCGAGGATGCTGCCGATCTTGTCGAAGGTGGCTTCGTTCTTTTTGAGGATCTCGCGGAACTGGTCGATGATCATCACATCCTGTTTTTTGTCGATCCAGGTGCCGATGTCCACGCGGAAGATCTGGTCGAGGCGGACCCTACGCTCGCGGTAGCGGTGCAGGAAGTTGTACATTTCGCGCAGGGTGGAGCCGGACTTGAAGACATTCTGGTTGATCATCTTCTGGTAGGTTTCGATCTTCTGGGCCACACGCACTTCGCCTTCGCGGTCCAGCAAGGGAACACGTCCCATCTCGCGAAGGTACATGCGGACGGGATCGTCGTAAAAGCGCTTGGTCTTGAATTTCTTGGGCGGAGCAGCCTTACGCAGGGCTAGGCCGTCCTTGGTGAGGCGCTTTTCCGTTTCGTCGATGATCTCGATGCCGTCCTGGCGCAGGTCGAAGATGATGTCGTCCACCTTGTCCAGGAAAAAAGCGCTGTTCGGCAGGATGTCGTTGATCTGTTTGAACGTGATGTAGCCTGTTTCTTTGCCCAGGTCAACCAGTTTCTTCAAGCATTCGTTGTAAGTGATCATGCATGCTCCTTGGGATGTGTGAGGCCTATGACAAACCCTTCCGGACGACCCGGCGGGTCAGGCCGCGGTAGGCGGCGGAAAGTTTTTTCTTTTGGTCGAGGAGTCCGAGGTTGTGCGGTTCGGCGGCGATCTTTTTATCCAGATCCAGCAGATCCCTCTGCAACTTGCGCAGTTTCACCTGCTCCAGAATGGCTGCGAAACTCATCTCCTGCAAGTCTTCAAAAAGAAAATCCGCCAAAAGGTCCCTCAACTCCTTGTTTTCCATGTTATCAAGCAAAGTGGCCGGCTCATCGGTGTCCGAGGCCGAAACGTTGGACACGAGATATTTGAATAGATCCCGGTAAGGCTTGTTATTAAAATAATCCGGAGTCAGTTCTCCGGCAAGTGAATTGAAAGAGTTTTTGTCCTTGAGCGCCAGGCAGAGCAGATAGCGTTCCTCGGAAAATTCCTCGAGGGCGGGAATTGACGGCGGAGCGGACTGGTCGGCCGGGGCGGCGGCGCTGCCGGCGGTGCGGCGAAGTTTGCCGAAGAGGGCTCCGGTCGTGATCCCGAAGGCTTCGGAAATGTCTTTGACGATGAGTTCGCGTTTGACCGCGTCGCGCAGGGCGCGGACGGAATCCAGGATCTGGTCGATGCGCTCAGCGGGCGGGGTTTTGCCCTTTTCCTCGGCGATGAAGCGCACGACGTCCCTGGCGGCGGCGATCCTTTCCCGCAGCGCGTCCGGGCCTTTTTCCAGGAGGAAGGAATCCGGATCGTGCTTGCCGGGAAGTTCCACGATGTAGGCGTCCAGGCCCTTGCCCAGGCACATCAGGGCTCCGCGCACGGCGCTTTTGATGCCCGCGGCGTCGCCGTCGTAAAGCATGTAAACTCGCCCGGCGTAACGCGAAACGAGATAGATCTGGTCGTCGGTGAGCGAGGTCCCCAGCGAGGCCACGGAATTGAGAAAGCCGTTCTCAAAGAGGCGCAAAAAGTCGAAATACCCCTCGCAGATCAGCACGGATCCCGCTTTGGAGATCTCGTACTTGGTCTTGAAGAGGCCGTAAAGTTCCTTGCCCTTGGTGTAGAGTTCCGTTCCCGAGGAATTGACGTATTTGCCCAGCTTGCTTTCGGGATCGAGCACCCGGCCGCCGAAGGCGATCACCTCGCCGATGTTGTTGTGGATGGGAAACATCAGCCGGTCGCGGAAAAAGTCCACCAGGTTGCCCGAGTAGTTGCCAAAGAGGCCGGATTCCTTGAGGATGGAAACGGAGTGGCCCTCCTTGAGCAGGTGGTTGAGCAAGGCCTTTTCGCTGTTCAGGGCGTAGCCGAGTTCCAGCGTTTTGGCCGTTTCCGGGCTGAGCGAGCGCTGGGCGAGGTAGTCCAGGACCTGCTTGCCGTGGGCGAAGAGGTTCGAGGTAAAGAAATCCCGCGCGGTGCGGTAGATCTGCAACAATTGCTCGCGCTGGGTGGAGACGACCCTGGTGCGGTCGCTCTCCGGAACTGTCATCCCGACCCGCTGGGCCAGCTTTTTCAGCGCTTCGATGAAGGTCAGTTTCTCGTAATCCTGGACAAAGGTAAAGACGTTTCCCGCCTTGCCGCAGGCGAAGCATTTGTACATCTGCTTCGGCTGGCTCACGTAAAGCGAGGGATGGGTGTCGTTGTGGAACGGGCAGATCCCGCGCCAGTTCGAGCCCAGTTTTTTCAGGGGCAGGTATTCCTGCACCACGTCCACGATGTCGTTGGAGTGGCGAACCTGATCGATAAATCCTTTGTCCATCTTATATCTTCACCAGGGTGACGCCGCTGCCGCCCTCGTTGGGAGGCGGGGTTTCCAGCGAAATCACCTGCTTCTTTCTTTTCAAATATTCGCGCACCTTGCTGCGCAAGGCTCCGGTCCCTTTGCCATGCACGATGCGCAGTGTATGCAGGCCCGCCAGGAAAGCGTCGTCCAAAAACTCGTCGATCAGCGGCTGCGCTTCATCGAAGGTCAGCCCCAACAGTTTGAGTTCAAACCTTGCCGTCACAGTGGCGGAAGTCCTCGCCAAAGGAGCGTTTTCCTTGGCTGGGGGAGCTGTTTTGGCAGCGTAGAGGCTCTCCAGGGGAGTGCGGAAACTGATGCCGTTCATGTCCACGATGGCCGTCTGGTCTTTGATCTCCACCACGGTAGCTTCGGCGTCGAAATTGGCCAGCCAGACCCGGTCTCCGGGCTGGGGCGCCTGGGCGCGTTCGTGCCCTTCGGTTCCGGACTCTGCCAGTTCCGTGCGGATGCTCTGCAACCTGTCAGAAATCTCATGCAATTTTCTTTCCGAAAGTGACTTGCGTTCTTCGCGCTCGAGCTTTTTCAGGCTCTCCTGTTCTTTCTGGTAAAGCTTTTGCTGGGAGATCAGCTCGCTCTGCAATTCCCGGATGAATTTCTGCTTGCGTTCCTTGAGTTCGGCGTCCAACTTGGCTTCGCGCCCTTCCAGCTCCTTGAGTTTGGCCTCCAGGTTGCGGGTCTTCAACTGGTATTCGTAAGACGCCTTGCCCAGCGCTTTCTTCTCCTCCTGCATCTTTTTCAGGAGCGCGGTGAACTCCACATTCTGGGAACCGCTCAGGTGCCGGGCGCGGTCGATCAGCGAGGGCTCCAGGCCCAGCGAGCTGGCCACCTCGATGGCAAAGCTGTCTCCCGGAATGCCGGTGGAAAAGCGAAAGGTCGGCTGCAGGCTTTTCAGGTCGAATTGCATCGAGGCGTTGAGGCAGCCGGGATGGGTTTCCGCGAAGATCTTCAGCGCGGTGTAGTGGGTGGTGACGATCGCCTTGCAATTCATCTGGGTAAAGCGTTCCAGGATGGCCTGCGCCAAAGCCGAGCCTTGCTGGGGATCGGTGGCGGCGCCGATCTCGTCGATCAGCACCAGACTGTTTTCATCGGCGGAGGCCAGCATGCGCTGGATCTTCTGGATGTGCGAGGAAAAGGTGGAAAGCGCGCTCTCGATGGACTGGTCGTCGCCGATGTCCGCGAAAACCTGGCTGAAGAGCCCCACCTCGCTTTCTTCCCCAGCCGGGATGGGCAGTCCGGAAAGCGCCATCAGGCTTAACAAGCCGGCGCTTTTCATGAGGACGGTTTTACCGCCGGTATTGGGACCGCTGAGCAAAATGATCCGCGTCCCGTCACCCAGGTCGAGGTCGAAAGGCACTACCAGCGCGGGTTTTCCCAGCCTCAGGATGAGCAGGGGATGGCGGGCCGAGCTGAGCCGCAAGACCGGTTTCTCCGCGATCCGCGGCATTTTGGCGTCCAACTGGCGGCAAAGCCTGGCGCAGGCAAAGCGGAAATCCAATTCCGCCAGCGCCGCCTGGTTGGCCAGCATCGTCTTGCGCTGTTCTTTGACCAGGGCCGTGAAAGCGGTGAAGATATTGAAGATCTCGCGCTTTTCCTCCTGCTTGAGCAGCTGGAGTTCGTTATTCAGCGGCACCACGGACTGCGGTTCGATGAAGAGCGTGGAGCCCGTTCCGGACTGGCTTTGCACGATGCCGGGAACGTTCGGTCCGGCGCTTTCCTTGACCGGCAGCACATAGCGTTCGTCGCGCCGCGTGATGAATTTGTCCTGCAGGTAGCCTTCGAAGCGGGGATCGTTCACCATCCCCTGCATGGTCTTGAGAATGTTGCGCTGCAAGGAGGAGGAGCGTTTGCGCAGCCGGGCCAGTTCCGGCGAAGCGCTGTCCAGCACCTCGCCCTCGGGATCGAAAATTTCCCCGAAACGCTGGCAGACAAAGGGTAAAGCCTGCACCCCCGACCACAGCTTGTTCAGATCCGGAAGATCCTCCACGGTTTTGGCGCGGGAGGCGATCTCCCCGGCCAGGCGGGCGTTTTGGTACACGCGCTGGAATTCCTCGAAGCCGAAGAGCGAATAGGCGGGATCGGTGAAAAGTTCCGTAAGGTCGGCCAGTTCGCTCAGATCGGGATCCAGCCCCCGCTGCAGGCCTTCCTGCAATTGCCAGACCAGCCGCAAACCCGCCTCGATCGCCGGTTTTGACGCCAGAGGCTGCAGCTGTGCGGCTTTGGCGCGTCCCAGTCCGCTGTGGCAGCGGTGGACTATCTGCTCGGCCAGCCGTCCGTATTCCAGGTCGGCAAAGGACTCCCTATTGCTCATTCTGCTGGTGTTCTTTGTCTTTGTCCTTTTTCAGCGAGTCCAGGATCTTCAGGTATTTGTCCTTCTCCGTGAGTTTCAATTGGGTGAAGAGGTCGTCCTTGAGCGTGTCCACGGCCGCGTAAACCCGGTGCTTTCCGGAATCTTTCAGGGGCGTGGAAACCTTGGGCACATAATCCAAAACCACCATGAGGACGATCACACAGAGCAGGCCGTTGCCAAAGCCGAAAAGCGCTCCCAGGAGTTTGTTGAAGAAAGAGAGGTTCACGGCCTTGAGCAGGCGGTTCATGACGTAAATGAGCAGCCGGATGACCACCATCAGCAGCACTCCGATCAAAATGACCGCCACGAGGGTGGCCAGGATGCCGTGCAGCTTGAAATTCAGGATCAGGCTGTTGCGTACCAGGGGATAAAACTGCCCCACCAGGAAGAAGGCGGCGATCGTCCCCCCGATCCGGATCAGCGCGGCGGCCAGGCCTTTGCGGAAACCCTGCACGAGGAAGATCAACAGGATCGCCAGGATCAGCCAATCGATAAATCCCATCAGTTCACTCCTTTTTTGGCTATAAAAAAAGCAAACAGGGACGAATCCCTGTTGCAATGGTTCAAGTCTAAACGAGAGAAATAGCCCGGGCTACCTCATGTAGCGCTGCATTCTGCGTTGGATCTTGAGCATTTTGCGATACGCAGCGTTGGCCTCGCGTTTCTTGCGTACGCTGGGCTTTTCGTAGGCTTGCTTTTTCTTGATATCGGAGAGGATCGCGGCTTTCTCGCATTTCTTCTTGAATCGTTTCAACAGGTAATCGAAAGATTCATTGTCCTTGGCTACGACTGTCGGCAAACAAATCACCACCTTGTATCTTATTTGAGAATTGCAGAAAATTTGGGGGCCGGGTATCTGTCAAGCGGAAAGTGCCGCCAAAGTCCTGGATCCCATAACCAAAGGCCCCAAAAATGTATTTTCCCGCCCTTTTTCCCCGGTCGGATGCCTCTGGCTAGCTTCCGCCCGACTTCCCGTAGCTTATACGGGAAGTGGACGGGATGTATTCCGGAGGCTCTGGGGAGGAGTGAAAGGGCGGTCTGAAGTTGGAAAAATCAGCGGTGAATAAGATTATTCTTGACAGGTTCTCCGGAAGCGGAAATGGTGACCAAAAATAAACTGGAACAGGAGGTAACTCACGATGAGAAAGCCAATTACGGACTCCCAACCCGCAGTATATAGTGTGTCCGAGCTGCCCCTGTGCCGGCTTGACGAACTCTAACTCCACCGCTTAAGCCCCACTAAAGACCTTCATCCTCTTCCGGCACGGAGCGCCGCATCCGTCTGTTCAGGCGTTTTGCCGGGAAACATCGATTCCACCGCTCCTCTGGCTGCGCCTGGTATCAGCCAAACTGTCAAAATCAAACCACAGACCCGTTACAACCGCATTTTGAACGGAGAAAACCATCCATGTCATCCTTGAGATTTGTTCTAAGTTTTATGCGCAAGCAGAAGTTGAAGTATCTGATGGCGATCCTTTTCATCATCGTCGCCGCTTGCTTCAGTTTCACCACGCCCCTGATCGTCCGCTTCACGGTGGACAGCGTTTTGGGCGGCAAGCCGGTGTCTTTGCCCTATGGCTGGGCCGGCGCGCTCAATCGCTGGCAGGCCGCGTCCTTCGTGCGCGAACGCCTCTGGCTGGCGGCGCTGGCGATAATTTTGGCCAGCTCGCTGGGCCACGCGTTCACCTATCTAAGGGGCAAACTGAGCGCCCAGGTGTCCGAAGAATTCGCCCGGCGGCTGCGCAACTCGCTCTACGACCACATCCAAAGGCTGCCCTACGTCTGGCACAGCAAGGTGCAGACCGGCGACATCATCCAGCGCTGCACTTCGGATGTGGACACCGTGCGCAGGTTCATCGGGCTGCAATTGGTGCAGCTGGGCCGCGGCGTCTTCATGGCGCTGTTGATCCTGCCCATCATGCTGGCTTTGGACAAGCGCATGACGCTGTTTTCGACCTTCGTGGTGCCGGTGATCTTTGCCTACGCCTACGTCTTTTTCCGCCAGGTGCGCAAGCGTTTCCAGGCCGCCGACGAAGCGGAAGGCTACATGACCGCCGTGCTGGAAGAATCGCTCAACGGCATCAGGGTCGTGCGCGCCTTTGCCCGCGAGGATTTTGAGATCGGACGCTTCAACGGCGCCGCGGACGATTACCGCGCCAAATGCCGCAAGCTGATCACCGTCCTGGCCTGGTACTGGGCTTCTTCGGACGCTTTGTGCCTGCTGCAGATCGCCGCCGTTTTCATCCTCGGCGTCGGGCTCTCGATCCGGGGTGAGATCAGTCTGGGCACGCTGCTGGCCTTCAGCACCTACATCGGCATGCTGCTCTGGCCGATCCGCGAAATGGGGCGCATCCTCACCGACCTCGGCCGCGCGCTGGTTTCCGTGAAACGTTTACGCGAGATCATGGAAACGCCGGTCGAGGAAATGGCCGGTCCGTCCCGCATTCCGGAAGGGACGCGGCTGCAGGGGAAGATCGAGTTCCAAAAGTTGAATTTCGCCTACGATCCCGAGCATCCGATCCTGCGCGACATCGACCTCACGGTCGAGGCCGGGGAAACGGTCGCGATCCTGGGCGCCACCGGCGCGGGAAAATCCACCCTGACCAACCTCGTGCCCAGGCTCTTCGACGGCTACGAGGGCCGCATCCTGATCGACGGCAAGGACCTTTCCGGCTACGATCGCCAGGAGCTGCGCCGCCAGATCGGCATCGTGCTGCAGGAGCCTTTCCTCTATTCCCGCTCGCTGGCGGAAAACATCGGCATCGCGATCGGTGACTGCCCCTTGGAAAAAGTGGAGAAAGCCGCCCGGGAAGCCGCTTTGCATGACGCGATCAGCGAATTTCCAGAAGGCTACGGCACCGTCATTGGCGAACGCGGCATCACGCTCTCCGGCGGACAACGCCAGCGTTGCGCGATCGCCCGGGCCCTGATCGGCGACCCCGCCATCCTGATCCTGGACGACGCGCTCAGCGCCGTGGATTCCGAGACGGAGCAGGAGATCCAGCGCAACCTGCTGGACCGCAAAGGCCGCGCCACCACGCTGATCATCACCCATCGCCTGACCGGAGTCGCGCTGGCCGACCGCATCGTCGTCCTCGAACACGGCCGCGTCGCGCAGATCGGCTCGCACCAGGAACTGATCAGCGTTCCCGGCGCCTACCAACGCATCTGGAACATCCAGCACCAGTTGGAAGAGGAAGCCGGATAAGGAGTTATTTATGGATATGCACAAAGAACACGAGTTTGCCAATAAATTCGAATGGCGGCTGTGGCTGTCGCTTTTGAAACAGGTGCTGCCCCACCGCAAACGCATGCTGCTGCTGGCTGGCGTGATGGTGATGAACGCCCTGGTGGACACGCTGCTGCCGCTTTTGACCAAATACGGCATCGACCATATGATCATCCCCCGCACTTACGCGGGCATCGGCACCTTCACGACCGTGTACGTGGGTCTGATCCTGCTGCAGTTTGTGAACGTGTATCTGCTCATCGATATCGCGGGCAGGGTGGAAACCGGGATGAATTATGACCTGCGCCGCCTGGCCTACCGCAAGCTGCAGAGCATGAGCTTCAGCTACTACGACCGCACACCCACCGGCTGGGTCGTGGCCCGCCTGACCTCCGACATTTCGCGCCTGGGCGATATCGTCGCCTGGGGCATCGTGGATCTGATCTGGGGTTTCGCGTTCATGGCCTTCGTGATGGTGGTGGTCTTTACCCTGTCCTGGAAGCTGGCCCTGATCCTGGTGGCGCTGCTGCCCGTGATCGCCTTTATCAGCGTGCGCTTCCAGGTCAGCCTGTTCAGTTCCTTCCGCCAGGTGCGCCGGCTCAATTCAATGATCACCAACAGCTTCGGCGAAGGGATCCACGGCGCCAAAACCACCAAGACCCTGGTGCGCGAGGAAGCCAACCTGGCCGAGTTTTCCGATCTGAACCGCAATATGTACCGCCACGCGGTGAAGGCCGCGACCGCCTCCGCGCTCTTTATGCCGCTGGTGCTGATCGTGTCCTCCGTCGGGACGGGCCTGGTCGTTTGGGCCGGCGGAGCTTCGGTCTTGGCCGGAGCCATCGGTTTCGGCACGCTGGTGGCCTTCATCAGCTACACGATGCAGCTGTTTGAGCCGATCTCCAACGTGGCGCGGCTCTTTGCCGAAATGCAAAACGCCCAGGCCGCGGTGGAGCGCGTGTTTTCGCTTCTGGAACTGCAGCCCGAGATCGTAAGCAAGGTCCCCTTCTCCGAAGAATGGAAGAAACGCCCGATGCGCGGCGAGATCAGCCTCGAGAACGTGGACTTCTCCTACAAAGAGGGAAAGCCGGTGCTGACAAATTTCAGTTTGAAGGTCGCGGCCGGCGAATCGCTCGCCCTGGTGGGCGAAACCGGGACCGGCAAGACCACGCTGGTAAACCTGATCTGCCGTTTTTACGAGCCTACGGGCGGACGCATCCTGATCGACGGGATGGATTACAAGGAGATCCCGCTGCCCTGGATCCACTCCAATCTGGGCTACGTGCAGCAGGTGCCGCATCTTTTCCAGGGCACGGTACTGGAAAACATCCGCTACGGCCGGCTGGACGCCACCGATGAAGAGATCCGCGAAGCCGCGCGGTTGGTGCGGGCGGACGAATTTATCCAAAACCTTCCCGGACAGTATGACTACAAGGTCGGGGAAGCCGGAAACTTGCTCTCCACCGGGCAGAAACAGCTGATCGCCTTCGCGCGCATCGTGCTGGCCGATCCGGCGCTCTTGATCCTGGACGAGGCCACCGCTTCGATCGACACCGAAACCGAACAGCTGGTGCAGGCGGCCATGCACATCGTTTTGAAAGGCCGCACCGGCATCATCGTCGCGCACCGCCTCTCCACGATCCGCCAGGCCGACCGCATTTTGCTCATGCACAAAGGCAGGATCGTCGAATCCGGCCGCCACACCGAACTGATGCAGCGCAAGGGCCGCTATTACGAGCTCTACATGAACCAGTTCATGCAGGAGTATGCGGACCGGGAATTGCAGAAAGAAGCCTGACGTGAATCAGGCAGGCATAGGCCGGGCCTAACAGCCCGGCTTTTTGTGCTCCTGGAGTCTTCAGCAAAGGGGCCACAGAAAAGCGCGGAAAAGCCCTGATCCACGCAGAAATAGATTCACCACAGAGAAACGGAGGGAACAGAGAGGGAGAGAGCAGAGAAAAGAGCTGTCCACTAATTACACTAATTACACGGATTTTTGATGGGTCAATCAGAACATCCGTGGAATCTGTGTGAAACCAGTTCGTGAAAGGGTGTAACACCAAGTCCCGAGCCCATCCCATTAACCCATTAACTCATTAACCTATTAACCTGAAAGAACCCAGCCTGAGCCGGCTATTGGTACAGGAAACGCTTGATCTTTTGGGTGGCCGTTTTCTCGAAGGGTTCCCTCTGCTCGACTATCTTCTGGACGCGGGAAAAGGAGGAAAGGTTTTGGTTGGCGTGGGCGCGGATCTCTTCCAGGAGATTGAGGATGAGTTTTTCGGCGGGAACGCTGCTCATTTTGTCCAGATGGTAATGCTTGTTCAGATATTCCTGGTTCAGATAGACACGGGCGGTGAGCTGGCCTCCGGATTGCAGGACCAGCGATTCCAGGACGGCCTCCTGCTCGTTGAGTTTGGATTCCACTTCTTCGGGATAGATGTTCTCGCCCGAGGCGGTCACGATCACATTTTTGCAGCGTCCGACGATGTAGAGGTCGCGTTTCTTGCGCAGGATGCCCAGGTCGCCAGTCTTGAAGAATCCATCCTCCGTGAAGGCCTCCGCGGTGCGCTGGGCGTCCTTGTAATAGCCCTTCATCACTGTGTCGCCCTTGACCTGGATCTCGCCGACGCGGGTTTTGGGATCTGGATCGGCGATGCGCACCTGCAGCGTGTCCAGAGTCTGGCCGGTACCGCGGAAACGAATGTTTTGCGGATTGCTGCCGGCGATCAGCGGCGAGGTTTCCGTCAGGCCGTAACCGATGGCGTAGGGAAATCCCGCTTCGTAGAGAAAGCGTTCCACCTCGTAGGAGAGCAGGGCTCCGCCGATCCCAAAGAAATGGAGCTGGCCGCCGAAGGTCTTCATCAGTTTGTTGCCCGCCACTTTATGCAGAAGTTTACGTGAGGGCGGCATGGAGTAGAGTTTTTTGAAGAGGGGATTGCCCGTCAATTGAGGGTAGATCTGCATCTTGAAGATCTTTTCAATGATCAGCGGGACGGTCAGGATCAAGGTGGGACGGATCTTTTGCATTGCCGGGATCAGGACCCGCGCCGTGGGAGGCTTGTCCAGATAATAGACGCAAGCGCCACACATCATCGGAATGATGAAGCCGATCGTGCATTCATAGGTGTGGGACAAAGGCAGGACCGAGATCAAACGGTCGTGTTCGTTCAGTGGCTGGAATTGCGTGGTGATATAGGCGTCCAGGAAAAGGTTTTTATGAGTGAGCATCACGCCTTTGGGGCTGCCCGTGGTCCCGGAAGTGTAGATCAGCGAGGCCAGGTCATCGGGATGGACCTTGGTGTCGATGGCGCCGATCGCTTTCAGGGCTTGGTTTTTTAGTTTCTGGATCTGCTTGCCCTGTTCGTAGATGAAGTCGCTGAGTTTGTCTTTGGGCGCGCGGGTGGGCAGGGGTTCGAAGTTGTCCAGCGCCACCAGGACGATGTTCGGATCGAGTTCGGCGTATCCGATCTTGTCGTATTGGGCCGAGGACACGAAGACCAGTTTGGCTTCCGAATGCCGCAGGATCTGCAAAATTTCGTTGACGTGGAAATCGGTGAGGATCGGCACCACGACAGCCCCCATGGAGGTGATCGCCAGATAAGCGATCCCCCAATTGGGCATGTTTTGCGCCAGGATCGCCACCCTATCGCCCTTGACGATGCCCTGCTCGCCCAAAAGCAGGATCACGGCGTCGATCTGGGCCCGCAGATCGCCGTAGGTCAAAGGTTCGCCGTCAACAGTGGAGAGGGCCGGCCGCCGGGGGTAAAGCCGGCAGGTCTCATCTATCATGCTTTTGAGGGTGAGGTCGGAGGTATCGGTCACACGTTCTCCCGCTTGCTTTATTGATAAGGATAAGGTAAGCGATCACGCGGTTAAAACGAGAGACATTTTCCCGCCTGGGTCCCAAACTCCCTTCCTGCCGCGCAGGCGGCCGGCGCAGAAGCACTTTCCCCTTGACAGCAGAGCACTTTCCTGACGATGGTGTGAGCGTCTCAAAACACAATGAGGATTTGATGAAAGAAGGTTTCATACCCAAAAACGACTTCCACTCCATCTTCTTCACCGATAAGGCGGAGGAGTGCAGTGACGATATAAAATCGCTGTTTCTGCGGCATCTGGAATACTCGCTGGTCAAAGATACCACCACAGTGCAGGCCTGGGACGTGTATTACGCCTTGTGCCTGAGCCTGCGCGACCGCCTGATCGAGCGCTGGCTGCGCACGCAATACGAATACCGCAAACAGGACGTGAAAAAAGTCTATTACCTGTCCATGGAATTCCTGATCGGCCGCCTGCTCGGCAACACGCTGATCAATCTCGGCGAGTACGACAACAGCTACGACATGCTCAAGGACCTGGGCTACGCGCTGGAGGACATCGCGGAGATGGAACCGGACATGGGCCTCGGCAACGGCGGTTTGGGCAGGCTGGCGGCCTGTTTCATGGATTCGCTGGCTACCCAGGCTTATCCCGCCTACGGCTATGGCATCCGCTACGAATTCGGGATCTTCAAGCAGTCCATCATTCAAGGCTACCAGGTCGAAGAGCCCGACCACTGGCTAAAAAAAGGCTGCCCCTGGGAGATCCAGCGCCCGGAGATCACTTACCGAGTCCGTTTCGGAGGGAAGGTCATTACCGAGGAAATGCCGGACGGCCGCAGCCAGCACCGCTGGGTGGACACCAACGACGTGATGGCCGTGGCCTGGGACATCCCGATCCCCGGCTACAAGGTCGACAACGTCAACAACCTCCGTCTCTGGCAGGCTACGGCCACCGACGAATTTGACCTGGATTACTTCAACAACGGCGACTACGTGCGGGCCGTGGAGCAGAAAAACATCTCGGAAAACATCTCCAAGGTGCTCTATCCCAACGACAACATCCACTTGGGCAAGGTGCTGCGCCTGGAGCAGGAATACTTTTTCGTCAGCGCGACCCTGCAGGACATCTTCGCCCACTGGATGCAGGACCACGACGACCTCCGCGACCTGCCGGAAAAAGTGGCCATCCAACTCAACGACACCCATCCCGCCCTGGCCATCCCGGAAATGCTGCGCATCCTGATCGACGAGCAGCGCCTGAATTTCGAGACCGCCTGGGAGATCGCGCGCGGCTGCTTCAGTTACACCAACCACACCATCCTGGCCGAGGCGCTGGAAAAATGGAGCGTTGACCTCTTCGAACAAATGCTGCCGCGCCATCTGATGCTCATTTACCAGATCAACAACTACGTTTTGGGCGACGTCACCCGCCTCTACCCCGGCAACATCATCAAAATGCGCAACCTGAGTATCATCGAGGAAGGCGCGGAGAAAAAACTGCGCATGGCCCAGCTTTGCCTGCACGGCTCACACGCTGTGAACGGAGTGGCCGAGCTGCACACGCGTATACTCAAAGAACGCATCTTCCCCGATTTCTACGAACTGTATCCGCAAAACTTCCAGAACAAGACCAACGGCATCACCCCCCGGCTCTGGCTGCGCGCCTGCAATCCGCAACTGGCCAGCCTCATCACCGAACACATCGGCGAAAGCTGGGTGGGCAACCTCGAATATATCCGCGGGATCGAGAAATACAGCGCCGATCCGGAATTCCAGGACGCTTTCCTGGAGATCAAATCCATCAATAAAAAAGCCCTGAGCAAGTACATCTACCGCGAAACCGGCATCCGCACCAATCCGGACAGCATCTTCGACGTGCAGATCAAGCGCCTGCACGAATACAAGAGGCAACTGCTCAACGTATTGGGCACCATCGCCCGCTATTGGCGCATCAAGGACAATCCGGAGGCTGATTTCGTGCCGCGCACCGTGATCTTCGCCGGCAAAGCCGCCCCGGGGTATTTCCTGGCCAAGCGGATCATCAAACTGATCAACAATCTGGGTGAAGTGGTGAATAAGGATCCCGTCGTGCGGGACCGCCTCAAAGTGGTGTTTTTGCCTGATTACACGGTATCCCTGGCGGAAAAGATCATCCCCGCGGCGGACGTTTCCGAACAGATCTCCACAGCTGGCTTTGAGGCCAGCGGCACGGGCAACATGAAATTCGCCCTCAACGGCGCCCTGACCTTGGGCACGCTGGACGGCGCAAACGTGGAAATGGCGGAGGAGATTGGCTCCGAAAACATGTTCATCTTCGGGCTGAATGCCCAGCAGGTCAGCGAACTCAGGCAAAACGGCTACAATCCAAATCAGTTTTACAGGGACGATCCCGAGATCAAGCGGGCCATCGACTCCATCTCCTCAGACCTGTTTTCCCGCCGGGAACCGGGGATATTCGCGCCGGTGGTGGATTCGCTCCTCAAGGACGGCGATCCTTACTGCATACTGGCTGATTTCAGATCCTACCTGCAAGCATCGCAAAATATTGACGCCCTGTACCTGGACCACCGGGAATGGGCCAGAAAGGCGATCCTGAACGTGGCCCGGACGGGAAAATTCTCCTCGGACCGCGCCATCCGCGAATATGCGCAGGACATCTGGGACGTGAAACCCATCCTGCTGGACTTGCATTAAAGGACTTGGATGCCTCTGCGAACGGGAACTGAGACAGCGGCCAGATTTCTGTTGGCCGTGGTATTCTGCTTCGCGGTCCAGGCTGCTGCCGCCCAGGTGGTCATCAACGAAGTTTGCTACGACCCTGTGGGTGACGATACCGGCTATGAATGGATCGAGTTGTACAACGCAGGGAGCCAGGATGTGGATCTGGAAGGCGCGCTGCTCATGAGCGGGGGGGGCTATCTTTCAGACCGTCTTTGAGATCCCGCACTACATTTTACGCTCCGGCAGGTTTCTACTGATCGGGGAATCTCAGATCCCGCAAGCAGTTTTCCACACCAACCTCGCCTTCCAGAACGGAGGCGCGTTAACGGACGGCATCCGCTATGTGAGCCCGGACGGGTCTTACACGGACACCGTACTCTACGATGCGCCCAACGGGGGACTGCCGGATGATACCGGAACGGAAGGAACATCCTTCGCCCCGGACGTGCCGGCAGGCTGGTCTTTGGCGCGGATCCTCGATGGACTTGATACCGACGCTTGCGCAGCCGACTTTTTGGCTGAGCAAAATCCAACGCCCGGAACAGCCAACCATATCTACGTGGATTACGCACTGCTGCTTCCCCAAACCTGGCAGGAAGGCGGTTCCTGGCAACTGAGCCTCTATGTGCAGAACCAATCCGCGATCGCGACGCCGGTCCCAGCTGAACTGACCGTCCTGCTCGATGGCCTGCAGATACAGACAGAATCCGTTGCCTGCATCGCAGCTGGTGATTCCTTGCACCTCGTTTACAGCCTTCCCGTATCCGACACCTGGAACCATGAGCTGGAGGTCCGTCTGGAACTTACCGACGATCCGGATCTCAGCGACAACCACCTCAGTTTGAACCTGTTCCAGGAAAACTTACTGCCGCCGCTGATCAATGAAGTCATGTACGCCCCCAACACCGGACGCCAGGAATGGATCGAGCTGTGGGTCCGGTCGGACAGTTTGCGGACGGAATATACGCTCGAAGACGCCGCCCACAACACAGCCAGTTTCTCGCTTCCGGGCTCCGCCGGCTACTATGTGATCTGCTCGAATCCCATGCAAATGCTGACGGAATATATCGACTGCCCGGCCCACGCCGTCATCGAAACGACCGGCTGGCCCGCCCTCAATAACGATGGCGACAGCATTTTCCTCTATGACGGCTCTGGTAATCTGCTCGATCAGCTGACTTACACCGGTCAGGCCTCCCAACAGGGAAAGTCGCTGGAACGCTATCTGGACGGGGATTTGGGCCCTGCCTGGCGCTATTCACTCGCTTCGGCGGGAGCCACACCCGGCCAACCCAACAGCCAGAGCACCCCACCGCCGGCTTTTTCCGGAACGCTCAAACTCACCGGAAGTCCCTTCAATCCCAAGTCCGGAGAAAACGTCAGCATCCTCTACAATCTGGCCGCGGAAGCGAACTATCTGAACTGCAGCGTGTATGACCGCGCCGGACACCGCGTGGGAGTTTTGGCGGACAACCTTTCAATTCCGAAGCAGGGCACGGTGGTCTGGAACGGCCGCGACGCAGGCGGAAAATGCCTGCCCCGGGGTTTGTATGTCATCGTTTGGGAATCCCGCGCCAGCACCGGCGGAAAGATCCTGCGCCGGCAGCTATCCGCCGCCCTTTACGATTAGTTTTTGAAGGATGATATGGTAGGAATAATCAGAACTTACACCACGATCGGCATCGACGGCCAGCAACTGACCGTGGAATGCGACTCCAAGGCACAGGTTTTTGCCGTGAACATAGTAGGCATGGCCTCCAACGCCGTCAAGGAAAGCAAAGACCGCATCTTCGCCGCCTTGAGCAACTCCGGTTTTGACGCCGCGATCCGCCGTTTCACGATCAACCTCGCCCCCGCGGACATCAAGAAGGACAGCGCCGCGCTGGACCTTCCCATCGCCATTTCCGTGCTGCAGAGCATTAAGCAGTTGCCAGTCGAATACCTCACCAAAACTGCGATGATCGGCGAACTCTCCCTGGACGGGAATCTGCGCCCGGTGAAGGGTGTGCTGCCTATCGCCCTGGCCGCCATGCGCGATGAGATCGACACACTGATCCTGCCTTATGAAAATGCCGAGGAAGCCGCGATCATCGACGGTTTGCGGGTCATACCGGTAACGTCGTTGCGCGAGGCCGCCCAGTTCCTGCGCTGGGAGATCCAGATCAAAGCTGCCTCCGTGGACCGTGACAAGATATTTTCCGTGCTCAACGATTTTCCGCTGGACATGCATGATGTGAAAGGCCAGTTTCAGGTCAAACGCGCTTTGGAGGTTTCCGCCGCCGGAGGCCACAACCTGCTGATGATCGGACCTCCCGGCAGTGGCAAGACCATGCTGGCCCGCCGCGTACCGACGATACTGCCAGAACTCTCTCTGGACGAAGCTTTGGAGGCCACCAAGATCC
>JAKQNV010000146.1 GCA_029565595.1 Candidatus Cloacimonadota bacterium | reverse complement strand
GCCAAGATTGCATAGAGTCAACATTATTCCCCCTTCTCCTCTTCAACTTTCAAGAGGTAAGACACCTTGCGGATCATGCCGCGGATGCAGGGATTGTCTTCATGGACCCGGCTTTTTCCGGGATGTCCCAATCCCAGGGATTTGATTACCCTTTTATGGTTTTCCTTGCGGTTGATGGTACTGCGTATCTGGGTGACCCTGATCTTCATTTCTCCTCCTGGCCGGTGAGTTCTGCCATGCTTTTATTGCGCAGCCGGGAAATGTCGGCCAGGGTGCGCATGGATTTCAGGCCGGAAATGGTGGCTTTGACCACATTGCAGGGGGTGTTTGAACCCAGGGATTTGCAGAGGATGTTCTGGATGCCGGCGGCTTCGAATATCGCCCGGGCGGTTCCGCCGGCGATGACTCCGGTACCGGCAGCTGCCGGTCTCATCATCATGCGGCTGGCGCCATAACGGGCCACGATCTCGTGAGGTATCGTCCCTTTGATGATGGGCACCGTGAACATGCTTTTCTGCGCTTTTTCCTTGGCCTTGCGGATGGCGTCGGTGATTTCGTTGGCTTTGCCGTTGCCGACGCCGATCTTGCCGGCGCGGTCTCCGACCACGACGATGGCGCTGAAACTGAAGTTCCGTCCGCCTTTCACGACTTTGGCCACGCGTTTGGTCTCAATGACAGTCTCGACCAGTTTTTCTTCTTCGGGAATGTTACGTTCGTGATTCAAACTATCCTCCTATCAGAATTCCAAGCCGGCTTTGCGGGCGCCGTCGGCCAGGGCTTTGATCCGGCCGTGGTACTTGTAGCCAGCGCGGTCGAAACAGACCTTGGTGATACCGGCCGCGAGGGCTTTTTCGCCAAGTACTTGTCCGACCTGGAAACTCTGTTGGGTCTTTTTGGAGCCGGCTTCGACCTTCAGGTCTTTGCCCTTGGTCGATGCGGACACGAGTGTTTTGCCTTCAGTGTCGTTTATGATCTGGGCGTAAATATGTTTCAAGCTGCGGAACACCACCAGGCGAGGACGCTCGGTCGTTCCCTGCAAATGTTTGCGGATCGCTGCTCTGCGGCGGGTGCGGAGTGTGTTTTTCAGTATGGTTCTGGATTTTATCATTATCAGTTCCCCGCTTACTTGGTTCCGGCCTTGCCGGCTTTGATGGTGACGTGCTCGTCTTCGTAGCGCACGCCTTTGCCTTTGTAGTTTTCAGGCGGGCGGCAGGAACGAACTTCGGCGGCAAAATGGCCGACCAATTGTTTATCTATGCCTTTGATCCGGATGATGCTCTGCAGGTCGCTGCGGGTGCCTTTGGAACGGGGCACCGCCTCGGCTTCGACCGTGAGCCCTTCCGGGATCTGCATTACTATATCGTGTGAATGGCCCAAAGCCAGTTTGAGCCAGGGACCTGTCCGTTCGGCGGAGTAACCTGTTCCGATCACGTTCAGGGTCTTTTGGTAGCCTTCGGTCACACCAGTCACCATGTTCTGGATCAAGGCTCTGGTCAATCCGTGCAACGCGCGCTGCGATTTTGTCTCTTCGCTGCGTTTGACATTCAGGACGCCGTCCTCAAGTTCCACGCTGATCCCGGGAAGCAAGTGATAACTCAGCTCTCCCAGTTTCCCTTTCACATGGACCGTATTGTCTTTGACATCCACTTTCACGCTGGGGTCAAATTTGATGGGGGCTTTGCCAATTCGAGACATCCGGTCCTCCTACCAAACCTTGCAGACGTATTCGCCGCCAACCCGTTTGATGCGGGCATCGCGGTCGACCATCACACCCTGCGAGGTAGAGATCACTGCGCAGCCTGTGTTGTTGTAAACGCTGGGGATCTTGTCTGCTTTGACGTATACGCGGCGTCCGGGTTTGGAAATCCTGACCAGGCCCTGCATGACGGGAACTCCGTCATTGGTATAGCGCAGGTTGACCAGGATGCGCCGGTAGTTTATTTTCTGTTCCGGATCTTTTTCGAGAACCTGGATGCTGTTCACAAAATTCTCGGCGGCGAGGATCCTCACCAGCGCCTCCACAAGGCGGCTGTGATTCACATACACCTGCGTATGTCCGGCACGATATGCATTGCGGATCTTGGTCAATGCATCAGCTATCGGATCACTAACGCTCATTTATATTCTCCTTTTCTCACCAGCTAGCTCTGGTGATCCCGGGGATCTGGCCCTGGGATGCGTATTTGCGGAAGCAAAGGCGGCACATGCCGAAACCGCGCATGTAAGCCCTCGGGCGTCCGCAGATCTTGCAACGGTTGTATTTTCTAACTTTGAACTTCGGTGTTCTCTGTTGTTTCAAAATCAGTGATTTCTTGGCCATCTATCCTCCTTATTCACTGCGCTGGAAAGGCATGCCCAGCTCTTTGAGCAGTTCGCGGCATTCGTCGTCTGTATGGGCCGTGGTCACGATATTGATGTTCATGCCGCGGATGGCGTCGATCTTGTCGTATTCGATCTCGGGGAACACAGTTTGTTCCTTGAGCCCGAGGGAAAAATTCCCCCTGCCGTCGAACGAATCTGCCGGGATGCCGCGGAAATCGCGGATGCGCGGGATGACGATGGACACCAAGCGGTCGAAGAATTCGTACATCACTTCGTCGCGCAGGGTGACCTTGCAGCCGATCGGCATTCCCTGGCGCAGTTTGAAATTGGATATGGACTTGCGGGCCTTGGTCACGATCGCCTTGCGTCCCGTGATCTGTTCCATGTCCTTGACGGCGTTGTCCAGAATCGCTTTGTTCTGGGTGGCGCTGCCCACGCCCATGCTCACCACGATCTTGTCCAGATGCGGCACTTGATGCGGGTTTTTGTAGGCAAAGCGTTTCTGCATGGCCGGAACTACTGTCTTTTTAAAGTGTTCTTTCATTCGGTTCATCTTCTATCTCCTACAGCTCGTCGCCAGACTTCTTACAGACGCGGATGCGGTGGCCTTCGCGCACCTGGATGACGGGCTTGGAAACGGCATTCAGCTTCTCGTTGAAGAGCATCACGTTGGAAGCGTTGATCGGCGCTTCCTTGTGGATGATCCCGCCCTGGGGATTGTTCTGGGTGGGCTTGCTGTGCTTCTTGATCATGTGCACTTTTTCCACGATGACCCGGTTGGTTTTCGGATAGGCTTTGAGGATGCGTCCCTTCCGGCCTTTGTCGGCTCCGGAGATAACGACCACGAAATCGCCTTTCTTGAGTTTCAATTTATCT
>JAKQNV010000137.1 GCA_029565595.1 Candidatus Cloacimonadota bacterium | reverse complement strand
AAAGTTCCGTTTTCCCAACTGCTCTTTCCAAAGCCTGTCCAAACGCCTCGCTAATTTGCAGTAATAGTGTCAGCAAACAGTCCAAAAACGTCCAAATAGGCGCTTGGACATTTCCAAAGCCAGTCCATCGTATCTCGCCACAAATCAAAGCCTTATCCCCACTTTCCCCTTGTGTCACAACTTGCAGCTTTGGGTGTCAGTTTATACGGAAACTGCGTCCGAATAAAAGTTGACAAAATCCATCCGGAAAATCAGAGGGGAGGTTGAGAGAATAAAAACGAGCAGATAAAATCAGCGACGCTCAGCGCCGGAGGTACCATGAAACGGACTATCCTGGTCTTTCTGGGAATCGTGGCAGTGGGGATCCTGGGTGCGCAACTTCCGCAATGGCTCTGGGCCGCCGGGGCTGGCGGGCTCTCTGCCGATGAATGTTACGGCGTGGCCCACGACGCTTCCGGCAACACCTACATCACCGGCAAATTCATTTATAGCGCCAGCTTTGGAGATATTCAACTTACCAGCAACGGCAACGGCGATATTTTCGTGGCCAAATACGACACCGAAGGGCAAGCTGTCTGGGCCGTCAACGCCGGCGGCGCCGAAAATGACTGCGGTTACTCGCTGACGCTCGATCCGCGGGGTTATATCTACGTGACGGGATGCTTTTCCGGCAACGCCAGCTTCGGCAATTTCACTTTGCAGGCCATTGCGGAAAACGCCGTTTTCGTGGGCTGTCTGGACGCGCAGGGAAACTGGCTGTGGGCCGTGAAAGGCGATGGCTACTCCGTAGATACCATCACGCCCAAACGCCTGGCCCTGAGTGATGACGCTGATTATCTTTACGCTTGCGGCGAATTTTCCGGCCACGCGACTTTTGGCGGCAATGCCTTGACCAGCGTTGGCAACAAGGATATCTGGGTGGCCAAACTGGATTTGACCGGAAATTGGCTTTGGGCCACGCAGGCTGGCGGAGCCGGAAACGATGGGGCGAAAACGCTGGCCTTCACAGCTGGCGGAGGCCTGGTAACGGGCGGATATATCACCGGCACGGCATATTTCGGCTCTATCGCCCTGACCGGACCGGCCGTCGCCAACGGTTTCGTGGCCTGGCTCAGCCCTGCCGGGCAATGGGAAACCGCGCTGCGGCTGAGTTCTAATGCCAACTCCGTCTGCAACGATCTGGATCTGGACAGCCAGGACAACATTTACATGGCCGGAGATTTCCGCTATGACCTTGAATGCGGAGGACATCAATTCGCCGGGGATTGGCAGGATATCTTCATCGCCAGGATCAACGGAGCTTCGAGAAGTTTTGAATGGGTCCAAACGGCTTTCGGTCCCAAAGACCAACACAGCGCGGCAGTCGCCGTCACCCCCCAGGACCAGATTTATTGGGCCGGTTATTTTCTCATATCCGTACAATTTGGGATGTTTCAACTGACCTTTGTCAGTTCGGCCGACATATTCCTGGTGCGTCTCGATCCGTCCGGAGATTACCACATGGCGCTGCACGCGGGAAATATTTGCGACGACCTGCCGCAGGACATGGCGGTTGACACATCCGGAAATGTCTATCTGGCAGGGTATTACACTGGAGATATGTACTTTGGGGATTTCTACCTGCCCTTCCACGACGATGAACAGATCTTCGCCGCCAAACTGCACGAGACCGTGCCGCTGGCCGACGATGTGAACGTTGCTCCCGCCACCGTAGTCTCCAATTATCCCAATCCCTTCTCCGGCCAGACGGTGTTGCGCTACTCCCTGAAAGATGCTGCTGCGAAAACGGAACTCTCCATATACAACCTCCGCGGCCAAAAGATCCGCCGGTTTGACCGCGTTTCCGGAACTGCCGGAGAACACGAGATCGTGTGGGACGGAAAAGACCAGTCCGGCCGTAAAATCCCTCCCGGCATCTATTTCTGCCGCTTGACGACTCCAGCCGGCACACTCACGCGGCGGATGATCATGCTGGATTGACCCTACCGGATTTTACCAATTAAGAAAAAACGGCCCATGCTCTGCGGGCCGTTTCTCTGTAAAGCGAAAATCCTTATTGCGCCGCGACGCGCAGGGCGTTCAGGTTGACCCGGTATCCGCCGCTGACGGTTAAAAAACCTTTGTGCAGTTCGGAAATGTCGCTAACACGGGCTTTCATCCACCAGCCGTTTTGCGCTTCCGCCAGGGATTCCGGGGCGCGGTAATTGCCGTAGGAATCGAGGTAATTGGAGAAAAAGACCTCTTTATTGAGCACGTAATCCGCGGCCTGCGCAATGCGCGTCTTTGTGTAATACTGGGTCCAAAGTTCCTGATTGTCGGGCAGGCGGCGGAATTTGCCTTTGTTGTCCGTTTTCGGGGCTGGCGCGGTGAGCATTTTTCCGAGCGCCGAATAGACGAAACCCTGTCCCGCAAGGGGCTGTTCCATCACGAAATAATCGTCCACCTGGACAAAATGCGCGTCGCTGCCGGGTGACGTAACCTGGGACGCGTTGGCGTTCGGGCTCACCACCACGACGTCCGGTGTGCCCGCGCGCATCAGAAATCCGGGAACGCAGGCCGTTCCAAAGAGAATGACTATGGCGACGGCCAGGAAAGCCGCCCGTGAAAAGGTTTTAGATCTGCGCATCGGAGCAAAACCTCCTAATTTGAAAAAGGCTATGAACCCAGTCCCAGCCTTTGCTGGCGGTATTTCTGCGATTGGATGTTGCGCCACCAATCCCGGTTTTCCAAATACCAGAGCACGGTCTTGCGGATGCCGCTGTCAAAGGTCTCGCGTGGCAGCCAGCCCAGCTCTTTCCCGATTTTACTCGCGTCGATGGCGTATCGCAGGTCGTGGCCGGGCCGGTCGGTGACGTAGGTGATCAGTTCGGTGTAGGATTCAAGCCGGTCGGATGGCTCCAGCTCGTCCAAAAGTTTGCAGATGGTGGTCACGATGTCGATGTTCTTCATCTCGTTGTGGCCGCCGATATTATAGGTCTGGCCGGGTGTCCCGTTTTTGACGATGCAATTTATGGCATCGCAGTGATCGCGCACGTAAAGCCAGTCGCGGACGTTCAGTCCCTTGCCGTAAACGGGCAGCGGCTTGTATTCCAAACAATTGAGGATCATCAGCGGGATCAGTTTTTCCGGAAATTGGTAGCCCCCGTAGTTGTTGGAACAATTGGAAATAAGAACCGGCAGTCCAAAAGTACGGTGCCAGGCTCTGACGATATGGTCCGAACCCGCTTTGGAAGCCGAATACGGCGAAGACGGATCGTAAGGCGTCGTTTCGGTGAACATCCCCTCGTCGCCCAGGGAGCCGAATACCTCGTCGGTGGAAACGTGATGGAAGCGGAAGGCCTTTTTCGCAGCGCCGTCCAGGCCGCGCCAGTAGCGCAAAGCCGTGTCCAGCAAGACCGCGGTGCCCAGCACGTTGGTGTTGATGAATTCCATCGGACCGTCGATGGAGCGGTCGACATGCGATTCCGCGGCGAAATTGACCACCGTGTCGGGCTGGAATTTCGCAAATATCTCCGCCATGGCCGGTGCGTCGCAGATGTCGGCCCGTTGGAAGAAATAGCGGTCGGGGAATTTCTTTTCGATATCGGCCAGGCTTTCCAAATTGCCGGCATAGGTGAGTTTGTCGATATTGAGCACTTTGCCCGTAAAAGTTGGGTCCTCGAACAGGTGGTGGATGTAGTTGGCGCCAATGAAGCCGGCGCCGCCGGTAACGATGACTCTTTCCATTTACGCTTTCCTCAGTTTGTTAACGAGGTCTTTGAACCTGGTCAGTTCTTCCATATTGGCATATTCGAGGGTGATCTTGCCCTTGCCGCCGCGCTCGCTCACTTTCGTTTTCAGTCCCAGCAAGCGATTCAGATCCTGCTCGAAGCCCTTCAGGAAAGCGGAGTTTTCGGCTGTGTGTTCCGGTTTGACCTTCGTCTGGCCGAAGCTTTTGGCTTTTTCCTCGGCCTGGCGCACCGTGAGGCGGTATTGGATGATGAATTGCGCGAAGAGGGGCTGGAATTCCGGTTCGACGCTCAAAACGGCGCGGCCGTGTCCGGGAGAGATCTGTCCTTCCGAAACCAGAATGCGCACTTCCGCCGGGAGGTTGAGCAGCCGGATGCTGTTGCTGACGGTGGCGCGGTCTTTGGCCACGATCTGCGCGACCTGCTGGTGCGTGAGTTGAAAATCCTCCGCGAGGGCCTGGTAGGCCTGCGCTTCCTCGATGGGATCGAGATCCTCGCGCTGGATGTTTTCCACGATCGCCAGCTGCAGTTGCTCTTTCTGGCTGACACTGCGCACCACCACCGGGACCATGTCCAATCCGGCAAGTTTGGCCGCCTGCAGCCGCCGCTCTCCGGCGATCAGTTCATAATCCGAGCCTTCGGTCTTGGTCACGATCAGCGGTTGGATGATCCCGTTCGCTTTGATCGATTCGGCGAGTTCGGCCAGGCTGTCGGCGTCGAAATTCTTGCGCGGCTGAAAGGGGTTGGCGCGGATCCGCTCGATGGGCAAAGTGCCAAGGTTGGCGCGGGTTTCGGGCTTGTCCTCGCGGTCATGGATCAGGGCGCTAAGGCCTCGTCCGAGATGTTCGTTCATAACTTCCTCATGTCCTTTCAATGACCTCTGTGGCAAGGTCCAGATAGCTCATGGCGCCGGGTGAGCGGATGTCGTAAAGAAAAACCGGCTTGCCGAAGCTGGGCGCCTCGGTCAGTTTGATGTTGCGGGGGATGATCGTCCGGAAAACCTTTTCCTTGAAATAGCGCCGCACCTCTTTGGCCACCTGCATGGAAAGGTTTACGCGGCGGTCGAACATGGTGAGCAGGATGCCGATGATGTTCAGGGAGGGATTGAGGTTTTTCTGGATCAAACGGATGGTGGAAAGCAGCTGGCTGACGCCTTCCAGCGCGTAATATTCGCACTGGATGGGGACGAGCAGATCCGTCGCCGCGGTCAGCGCGTTCACGGTCAGCAAGCCCAGCGAGGGCGGGCAATCGATGATGATGTAGTCGTATTGGTTGAGAACGGGCTGCAAGGCCTCGCGCAACTTGTGTTCGCGGGCAAATTCATGCACGAGTTCGATCTCGGCGCCGGTGAGGTTGATGTTGCTCGGCACGCACCAAAGGTTGTCGGTGGCGGTTTTATGCACCGCGTCCTGAAGCGGGACCTTGCCGATCAGCGCTTCGTAGATTTGCAAGCCGAGGTTTTCCTTGTCCAGCCCGACTCCGCTGGTGGCGTTGCCCTGTGGGTCGAAATCGACCAGCAGCGTCTTTTTTTCCAGAACAGCCAGCCCAGCGGCCAGATTAACCGCCGAGGTGGTCTTGCCTACGCCGCCTTTCTGGTTCACTATCGTAATTACTTTTGCCATATATTCTAATACAATCCTGTCAATGTGTTAATTGCGCCCGGTCCAGCATGTGGATCGCCCGGGTACCGAAAGAAAACTCCGCCTGGAACAGAAGCTGGGGCTCAAATGGGGCGATGTCTTCCAACTCGCGGGCTTTGTAAAAAATCACTTTACCCTGCGAAGCCAGCAAGCGCCGCAAAGGCTGAATATATCTGTCTTCCAGGCGCACCGCGCGGCAGAGGACATAATCGAATCCCTTTCCGCCCGCGGCGAAATCTTCCAGGCGGGCGCAAACGACTTCGCAGTCATTAAGTTCAAGCCGGGCAACGAATTCTTCCAGCGCAACGCATTTCTTGCGCACCGAGTCCAGCAGCGTCATGCGGCAGTTTGGAACCGCCAGTTTGAGCGGAATTCCGGGCAAACCGGCTCCACTGCCAAAATCCAGTACTTTTTTACCAGACAATTCAAGGCATTTCAGGAGCACAAGGCTGTCAAGGAAATGCTTGGTCCAGAGTTCCTCTTCCGGAGTGGCGCGAGAAAAGAGATTTAGCTGGCTGTTCTTTTCCCATAGCAATTGGTGATACAAGTCAAACCGCGCCATGATCTTCTCTGGCTCCGGCAAACCCAGGCCGAGTAGAAATTCGCGGAATTCTTCTTTGGCAGCGGTCAAGGTTTCGACTCCGGGGGCAGGTTGCGCAAAAGCGCCTGGACCAGGAAAGAGGGATCCTGCTTCATCAGCAGCAAGGTTTGGCGCGCCTCGGGATGCTTGATCTGGAGCAGCGACCGCGCCGCGATATAGCGGAAACGCTCGCTGGGATGGAAGATGTAGTTGCTCAGAATTTGCACCGCGCGTTCCGTGTGCACTCCGGAAAGCACAGAAAGGCAGGCAGTTTCATACTTTTTTTGTCCCAGAAGGCGCTCGACATAGTCCAGTAACAGGCTGTCGCCAACGGCGGAGATCAATGACATGCAGTTCTTCGCCGCCAGGCTGTCCGCCCCCTCGATGATGGGGAAAAGATCCTGTAAAAAGGCCTTGGAGTTTTTGGCCATGGCCTCCAAGGTACGGTATTCGAGGCTGGAATCGGTGCTGATCTTGTTTTTAAGCGCGTAGGGTATCGCCTCATTGATCCGCGCCAGCAGTATCTCCCGCGCTTTGCGGACCCGCTGTACGGCGGAGCCGACTTCCCATTCCGAGGCAATGTCAAAAATGTCATTGATCGCAGCAGTGCTGTCCGGTAGGGGGGCGTTTTCGGCCAGCTCCTCGATTTGAGTTTTAGTAATCACATTCAGGTCGATGTCCCGGCCGATGCCGTAGGTGCCGCTTTGCCAGGTTTTGGAATTGCCGAAAAGGCTGTCCGGATAAGCGTCCGTGCCGCCGGCATCGAGAAAGAGCCCGAGGCCCCCGGTGCTGCGGACCAGGTTGGCGCTGCCGTAATTCTGTTTTTCCCGGCGTTCGTAACGGTCGTCACCGCTCTTGTCCACAAAGATGCCCACGGAATTCGTCAATCCCAGGCCATCGCCGCCAGGAATGGAATAGGCGTCGTTGCCGGCGGAATCTACCAAAATCCCCAGCGCCCAATCGTGTCCGGCGCCTTGGCCGGGGCCGTTACGGCTGTAATATGCATCGTCGCCAGCGCCGTCGAAAAGAAAACCGCAGGCCAGGTGAATTCCGGAGCCCTGGGGGTAATAAACTGTGTTGTAGACATCGTTTCCGGCCTCATCGAGCAGCGCTCCGGTGGCATACCAATACCCCGATCCCTGCGCGTAAACCCCGCCCAGGTAGCGGTCGTTGCCGTTTCCGTCGTAAAGCAAGCCCAAGCCGCCAGCCAGTTCGGGACGCAGGCCCAAACCCATTCCCTGGCCGAGGGTGATGTAATCCAGAGGCATGAGCGGCTCGTGGTAATATTTGCCACCCAAGGTGTAAGTGTCTGCGCCGCTTTGATCTATGATCGCGCCAGCGCCGAAAGTGCTGCCCAGACCTTGGGCCGTGGTGCTGGCTTGATAAGTGTCGTTGCCGGACTGGTCCAAAAGCAGGGAAACGCCGCACATAGCCGCGCCCTGGGAAAACAGCCCGCTCCGGTAAACGTCGTCACCGGCCAGGTCCTGATGCAGGTTGATGCCGGCCAGCGCGGCAAAGGCATAATCGTCCGTCTGGTAGATATCGTTCCCTTCGAGGTCGTAAGAGTATCCGTAACCGAATGTGCTGCAAAACATTCCGGCGGGATTGGAACTGCGGTAAAGGTCATCGCCGGACAGATCTATCAACAGGTAGAAGCCGTTGTCCCGGTCAGTGCGTAAATCATTTTCATAGAGGTCGTTCCCAGCAGGCTCGAGTAAAAAGCAGACCGGTTTGCCATGAAAGGATTGGGATTTGTAAACATCGTCGTTTCGCGTTCCGATGACCATTGTTCCGAAGTCGGTTTCCCTGAACAACGGCTCTTTGTTGCGATATTTCAATGAGCCCGCGTTCTGGACGATGACATCCGCCAGGGCCAGATACCTGACGCCAGTTTCCAGAAGCGGAACGAAATCGATTTTTCCCAGGAAACCGCGCACCTTTTCCACATCGAGACTGTCATAGTCGGGCAAGCCGTGTTTGCCGTAGTAACTGTCATATTTATCAACGTCTTCGCTTTCCACGAACTGCCACATCCAAAACGAGGTGAGTTTCTTGGAATCGGACTTGTCAAGACCTGATACAGCCTGCGAATAACGCGCGTTTAGATCCTTCAGCCCCGGTTCGAGCCAGTCGAAAATGTCCCCAGGTTTTTGCACTTGAGATCGGAACTCTTTGTCGTATTGCTCTTTACACGCCAGATAAGTCGAATCGAAAGCCGCCGGATCAAGGTTGAAGGCGATGCCACCCAGCTTTTGCAGCAGCCGCGGAACTGATTGCGTAATGGTGTCCGCGACTACGCAGCTGGCACGCAAATCGCGAATATTGTCAAATGCCCGCCAGGGATCCTGCAATTGGTGTAACTGCCAGTCCAGCTTGTACTTGGTGCTCAGATCCCAGTCTTTTTCGAAACAGAGGGAAAGGCTGTCAAAACCGGCGGAGTTGAGCATATCCACCAGTTGGCCGCTTTCCTGCGGGGATAGCACTTCGTATTTTTCTCCAAACAGAAGTCCGCAGACCAGAAAAAGCGCAACCCAAACGAGGATCCCGCGCTTGAATAAAAGTTCTTTCATACTGTGCCTTAAATAAGAAAGCAGCTTTTATGTCAATAAGACCTTTGCACATATTTGGGGACAAATCGTAAATAAGAGTAGAGAGTAGTTCAGAAAGAGCAATTGTGCAATGCTGTAAATAGTTCTTGACAAGTTAGATAGCTGTATATATTGTCATTCTATCAAGAACGGGAGATT
>JAKQNV010000087.1 GCA_029565595.1 Candidatus Cloacimonadota bacterium | reverse complement strand
CGTCGAGGTCCGGCTCGGTGGTCGTGCCCAGCCAGAGCTTGGTCGCTCCGTTGGGGAACGCGGTGGCAAAATGGTTGTAGAACTGCAGGGCGGAGATGGAGCCGCTCGGGAAGCCGAGTTCCGCCGGATAATACAGGCATTCGAACAGCGAGTTCCGATAGTAGAAATCCAGCGGGATGCGCAGGTTTTCGGTTCCGCTGCCGATCGTCACAGACTGCAGCCCGGGCGGCAAAACACCGACGTTCAGATCGGGTGTCTGGTCGTTGGCGGGGTTCTGGTCCGTGCCGAGGACCACTTTTCCGTAAAGGACATCATCGCCTTCGGCGGAAGGCGTCCAGGGGATCACAAAGTTCAGGATCTGGTTGGGTTGGATCTCCGTCCCGGTCACGGAGCCGATTTCCACTTCGGCGCCATGGAAGAGTTTGACCTGGTAAACGGTCTGGGGATCGGAGCCGCAATTGCGGACGGCGATCGTGTAATCGCTGGCAATCCCGACTGTGGGTACTGAATTTCCCATGATGGACATCGCTTCCAGGTCGTTGGGCACCGCTGCCACGGGATTGAACTCATAGACCGTTCCCTGGGCCGGAAAGGTGGTAACATAGTTGTTGGCCGCCGTCGTCGAAGCAGTTGCCGGTGAACCGGGGCTCACGCTGTAAAACCAGCCGCTTCCGCCGGGCGCCATGTTGATGCCGATGGAAGCCGAGGGATTGCTGGGGGCGCCGGTGGAACTGCCATAGATAATGTCGATCTTGCCGGTCTCGTAAATGCGGGCCTGGAGATTGAAATAGGAGTTGCTGTTGTAGTTCCATCTCAGATTGTTGTATTGGACAGTGAACACCCGGTTGGGGGCGCTGCCGGTGAGCAGGTATTGGGCTGAGCCGTTGGCCAAACTGGTGTCGTCCCAAAGCGGTGCGATCACGGGCCTGATGGTGGTCGAAGCCAGGTTGTTGCTCAGGTTGCTTCCTATCTGATTGCCCCCCAGATCGATCCAGCCGTTGGAAGATACTTTGATTTGGGTGATGTTAGTGGTTCCGAAGGGGAAGTCAAAGCCCAGCGGGATCGCGGCGGAAATGGCATCGTCGGTACTGATACCGGAGATCGTGGTGCCGGTGATGGGAGTGTAGGTGCCCGTGGTGGCGGCGAAAGCGTAATACTCATCAATGGCGGCGAAAGAAAGACAGGCGGCGGCAAGCAGCGCCGTCAGCAAAAACAGCCTTTTCATAAGTTTCTCCTTTATCCTGCTTGTTGGTCTTACTAAAATATGGTCCGGATGGGCAGGGCCCCGCATCCGGGTACCGGAAATGAAACAGCTGTCCGGGCTTGACTTTGTGGTTTTCACTGTCCGGATTCACGGAAGTCATCTTTGTGAAAAATCAGCCATAAATTTACGCTATACTCCCGTGGGAAATCCGTCAAGCAAAAACTTTCCTAAAATAGCAAATTTTCTTGGGGTGTTCACATCGGCCGTTTTTATTAATTTGCTGCCGTTCATGGGGTTACTGATTTGTCATCGCTATTCCCAAAAGTCCATTAACAGGCACCATCCTCATATAATATGGACAAATCACATTTTCAAATCTGGGACAACACAATTTCCGGTCAGGCGGTTTTTCATCAGCTCAGAGACTCTTTATCAAAAACGACAGTCAGTACCCCAGGGTGATTTATTTTCTTGACACGATATATATGTCCAAGTATTGAGGAAATAGAAAGTATTGTGTTTCTGCCCTTGCGTCCGGGGAAATGGGGAAGGCCGGTCTGGAGATGAAACCTGTCTTTTCCGGCACGAGGCCGGAGAGTAGAAACCGGGGATGTTTATCATGAGGAAAGTTATTCTTCTGTTCCTGCCTTTCCTGCTGGGCGGCGCCACGCTCGCGGCCTACACCGGCGATGTGCATGAAGACATCGTCCGGCAGGCGATCGAATACCTCAACCACATCTATTACTTCGATAATTATTCCACCCTGGCCAACCACGACGCCGTGAACGCCCTCCTGCAAAGCTCCATCGCCGAGGACGAGGAGGACTGGATCTACGGCTACGGCCAGAAGGGCGGCCCTGAGCCCTACATCGAAGGGGTCAGCGAGTTCTCAGTCAAATTCATCAAGGGCCAAAGCACCACAGTATCGCATTTCTGGAACGCGGACATGACAGAGCCGGTCAACAGCTCCGGACACAATCTGATAAAGGGTAAATGGCTCGGAGGCGAGTTTACCATCCACAACATCCCCTCTGCCGAGCGGAAAGCGGAAAGAATGATCTACGGCAACGGGATCCGCCACTTCCGGACGCTCGAATTCCGAACCGGGGGCAAGGACCACAGCTTTATCACGGTCCCCGAACCGAAGGTCCCCTCGCTGTCCATCAATCTGTCCAGTTCCAAAAGCACTTTCAGGCTCTCCATCTACAGCGTGGACGATTACATTGGGGGACACAATGTCCTCATCCTGGGCTGTTATGGGAAACTGGGCAAATATTCCGAATATGAGATCCCCTATTACGTGCACCTGTCCGATCAGGATTGGGCCAGCCTGATGCGGCAAACCGGCAATTGCGAGGAATACAGATATCTGGGCCGGCTGGCGCATCTGCTCTCGGACATGAGCGTTCCCACCCACTCCCACGCCGACAACCACGGAATAATGCCGATCCTGGGCTCGGCCAAATACAAAGAATGCGACAGCTACGAAGGTTGGAACATCCAGCGCACCTTGAAGAATAAGGGAGGCTACCTCTACGGCCGTTACGGGATGAAATGGACTTCCGCCGACGTGGCCAGGATCTACGGCTACAAACTGATCCCCCTGCCAGCCGGAATCACCAGCCGGGACTTCCTCTTCGACCTCTTTTACAGCGTGAACCAGGTCGCCGCGATGTTTCCCAGCAACGACTGCGACGGCGATTTCAACGCCGATCCCGCCCACCCCTTCTCAGAATATCCCTTCGTCCAGGAAATGCAGCAAAGGATCATGGAACAGCATGGCGGCTCCACGGATTTTCAGAAACACCGGGGACAGGACTTGCCCGAGGAAGAGCTGGACAGGATCCAATCCATCTGCATTCCCATGGCGATCAGGGCAGTCGCGACCTTGCTCTACTGGTGGGGTTGCCGTTTCGACTACACCCATGTCGAGCTAAGCCCCTCACCTTAAGGTCGGGCCCCGTTTTCCGCCGTTTGCCTAAAAAGCCTGCCCGAAATTGAGGTAAAAGCCCGTCATCTCCTTGCCCAGGCCGACGTCGAAGCGCAGCAGGAATTTGGAGAGATCCAGTTTGACCAGGAGATCTATGTCCGGCAGTTCCAGACGCAAGCCCACTGTGGGATTTCCCGGCCAATCGTTCAAGCTAACCTGGTTCAGTTCCGACCACACTTTTCCCGTATCCCAGGCCAGAATTCCGCCCAGTTTGCCGTAGATGGGAAAACGCAGTTCGGCATTGGCGACGGCCATCACGTTGCCCAGGTACCTGCCCGCGGCGCTGCCACGCAGGGTTCTTTCGCCGCCCAGGGAAAGCAGCGACTGCAGTTGGAGGTCGGAGTCCCTGCCGTTCCCGGCGATGTGCTGGCCCAGCAGCCTCAGCGCCAGAACGGTTTTGGGATAAAACAGCACCGAGTAGGATTGCGCCCTGAGCGTGTATTTGAGTTTGGCTTCCTGCAGCCGCTCAAAAAAGTCGGCCGGCTTGGAAGAATAAGCGGTCACGGGTTCCACCTCTTCCTGCAACAGGAGGCCCCGGGACGGGTTGTAATAACCGTCCAGCGTGTCGTAACGGAAATTCTCGAACACGCTGGAATACTGTTTTGTGGAGACATCCGCCGGGAAAAATAAACTATCCAGCAGGCCCCCCGGTTCGAAGCCGGACATTTTCACTGACCTGAACCTGAGCCCCAACTGCCCCACGAAATAAGAGCTGAAAGATCTGCTGACGGCGGGAGTGACCTCCCATTCCTCCCGGGTGTAGTATTCCCGGTCCCCAAAGTCGGAACCGCCGCCCAGGCCAAAATAGCCGGTGTCGGCCTTTTTTTTGTAATCGACCTTGAGGTCGAAGGCTCCGCCGTATTTCCGCCGTTGCCTCAGGTCATAGTCCGGCAGCGAAAAATCCAGCTTGAACATCCGGTCGCCTTTGGTGCTGCCGTGCAGGACGAGGTATAAAGACTCGTTCTTTTTCAAAGCGCTGCGCAGGTAGAACTCCAGATTGATGCCCAAGCCGTTGCCCGTGGGATCCGGAACCGGCAGGAACAGCATGCTTGGCTCGCGTTGTTCCAAAGGTCCATAAAGTTTGGGAACCCCTTCCAGGGAACTGCTGACATCCAGGTCAACCTGGACGCCGTAGTGATCGGATGCGTAGAGTCCGTCCACGGGCTGATCCAGGACGATGGTGCTGCGGATGCTGTCCGTACCGGCGAATTTTTCGTTCAGGAAGATGTAATCCAGGCGCCTGGGCAGTTTGGCCGCGATGGCGTTGAATTTATACCAGTTGTCCCGCTTTCGGCCGGCGGCGTCGGTAAAACGCTGCGACCAGAATGTGTTTGTATTGCGCACGGCATCCCAGGTGACCGCCAGAGAATCCGGCGTGATGGGCAATGGCACGAAGCGGCCCCGGGTAACGAAATCCCTGACCACGTCGGACTGGGGTTTTTCGTTAAAATCCGCTCCCACGATAACGGGCGTGCCGGCAGGCAGATTCCGGATGTGTTCCAGCAATTTGGCCATTTCCGATTGCCGGCGGGCGATGCCTTTTTGCCAGCGCCCGTAGAGGTTTTCAAATTCGTAATTCAAGATCTCGCCGCTGTCACGCATATAGATCAGGCTGTCCCGCAAAGCCTGTTCGTCGCGCGGTGCGGCATTGAGATGGGTGCAGATGAGGTAAACCGGTTTGCCCTCGATGCTGATCCTTCCCAATAGAGCGGAGACTGTCTCGTCAAAATGCATGGTCAGCCAGTCGCTGTAAATTCCGGGAGATCCGGAGAGTTTCCAGTCGTCCAGTTTGGTCAGTTCCAGCCCCTTTCTGGCCAGGATGGAATTGCCTTCCTTGAATTTCCAGGGAGCCCCCACGCCCAGTAATTTAATTCCGGCGATGCAGACCTGGTGGATCTGATCCATGTCCAGATCCCTGGCCAGGCGCCGGGTGTAACTGTCCACGGGACTGGTTTCCTGGATGAAAATGACGTCCGGACTGGCCTCTTTCAGCTTGGCGAGCAGGATCTGATAACGCTTTTCGAGTTGGGAGGGGCTTTCCCACATATTGAACGCCAGCCGGCCTTGATAATCCGTCCCGGACCAGACATTGATGTCAATTATCCGGAACGGCCTTGAGTCTCCAGCCGAAAGCAAACTCGCGAGACATAGTAAAAACAAAAAAACTACCAAAGACCTGATGCGTGACATAATTTTCCTCCTCACGGGCTGGCATCAGACAATTAAGCTACATTTCATTGATACAGGTAAAAAAAGTCAAGCTAAAAGTAGGATCATGGGGAAATCAGTAGTTTTATTGTGATTTATGCAAAACACTTTGTCCCGCTGCGTTCTTGACAAAGGTTTTAACGCCGGATCCTGACTACTCGATTATCCCTGAGGCAATCTGTCATCTGCACAGAGACTTTTTACCTGTGTGATGAATATCGGGACCACTGAGGTGGAGTTTTTGTTGACACATCTTCACACTCCCACATCTGTATTACCAAGAAGAGCCGGGAGGAACACATGGCACACAGCGCGGAAGAGATCAGGGCAGTATTGAAAGTTTTTCTGGAAGGGCGGGAAGAGGTGCTGGCCGCCTGGGAGGGAGGCTCCGCCGCGACCGGCTGGCTGGACGAATATTCCGACCTCGATCTGGAGATCGTGACCGGCGGCAGCGACACGGAGCCGGTGTTCAAACTGCTCGAAGAATATTTCGCGGCCCAATACGGCATCGAGCGCAAGTTTCGCATGCCCGAACCGGCCTGGCACGGAATGTCCCAGTGCTTTTACCTGCTCCGGGATTGCCCGGCCTATTTCTATTGCGACATCGCGGTCGTAACCAGGGAAAACCCCCATAAATTCAATGAGCCCGACCGCCATGGCCACTCGGTCGTCTGGTTCGACAAAGCGGGTGTTTTCAAGGCGGAGCCCACGCCGCGGGAAGCGGTAGAACAGTTGGCCCGGCGTGTTTGGGCCAGCGCGACGGAGACGGATTTCCTGAGCCGGATCGAACTGGAAAAGGCGCTGGCGCGCGAGAACTGGATCGCGGCCTACATGAATTACTGGATCTTCCTCAACCGCCAGCTGGTATCGCTTTTAAACATTAAATACCGTCGGGCGAAGGCGGATTTCGGCATCCGTTACAGCGAGCGCGAATATCCTCCCGCGGAGGCGGAAAAACTGGCGGAACTACTGAAAACGACCTGCCTGGATGATATCAGAAAGAACTACGAGAACGCGCTGGCCTGGTATCAGGCGCTGATAGCGGAATTGGAGCCCGGGTTCAGGGACTAGTTATGGCTCTCTTTCAAACCTGGTAGGTAAGGCGAAAAAATGCATATTTTCGATTAGAGCGGGTAAGCCCCCCCCCCGACCACATAAACCCGGTTGGAAATAATAAACAGCCCCGGAGGGGCGGCAGATCATAGCGGTGGGGCGTAAGCCCCCCGTAAGGAGGACAAATATTCCCACCAAGCCCCGGAGGGGCGACAGACGAAATGTCTTTGGTTAGTGTTTTTATATGTCGCCCCTCCGGGGCTTTCTCTTGGTTGATGGGACCACATTTTTTGGAGCATGGGATCCCGGGGGCTTACGCCCCACCGCTATGATCTGCCGCCCCTCCGGGGCTTTCTTATGTGTTGGGCGGGATTACGGGGACGGGGGGCTTACGCCCCGCCGCTATGATCTGTCGCCCCTCCGGGGCTTTTCCTCGTTTATTGGTTTTGGTTCGTATTGGGGGTAACCGCATTCGAGGGGCTTACGCCCCGCCTTAATGATCTATCGTGCCCTCCGGGGCTTACCCACTCGGTTTGATGGAGAGATCTATATATTTTAGTTCGAGAGGATCTTGGCGGTCAGGATTTCACCGGCGGCGCTGATGCGGACGAGGTAGAGCCCGGCGGGCAGGCGCTGTCCGGTGCTGCCGTTGCCGTCCCAACTGAGCTCGGAAGTTCCCCGGTCCAAAGCTTGCGTCCACGAACGCAGTTTCCGACCGCGGGCGTCGAAGACGGAGATCTCCGCGGCGGCGGGATCCTTGCTGGAGATGCAGAAAGTGACGCTGGACGAAAACGGATTGGGATAGACGTTTTCCAGCGCGAGGACCGGGACGGCGGGCGCGGAGTCGTCGGAGGCGGGCGATCCGCCCCAAATGCGGCTGACGAATTCCGGATGGTCCACATAGGGGTTGCGGTTGGTCTGGAATTCGTAGATCCCCTGGTTGCGCGTGATCTCAGTGGCGTCCGGCGGGTCGGCAAAGTGCCATTGGATGAGGTCGGGGATCATGTTCACGTTTTGCTGCGTGAGGGTGTCGTAGTAGCGGGTGTTGAAATAGAGCAGGGCGCGGGCGATGTCACCTTTGGAGTGGTCGCAGGGTTCGAAGACCTGGATCCCAGATGTGTTGGGGCCGCGGAAGCTTTGCCAGGGCGTGGTGTTGTAATAGACGTTGGCGGTGGCGTGGCTGGCGACGGTGAAAAAGG
>JAKQNV010000095.1 GCA_029565595.1 Candidatus Cloacimonadota bacterium | reverse complement strand
GACGCTCATGGTTTTTTGCGACTGGAAGCCAAGGATCTTGGACGCTTCCTGCTGCAGGGTGCTGGTGATGAAAGGCGGCGGCGGCTCGATGTTGCGTTGGGTGCGCTTGATTTCCGAGAGGACGGCCTGCGGAGTGCCGATCTGCTTAATGATCTCCAGAGCCTTGGCTTGGGAAGGGATCTCCAGTTTCTTGCCGTCCCATTTTTCCAAACTGGCTTTGAAAGGCGGCAGCTTACCCTTCCAGAAATTGGCTTCCAGTTTCCAGAATTCCTGGGGAACGAATTCGGAAATCTCTGCCTCGCGCTCGCAGATCAGGCGCAGCGCCACGGATTGGACGCGGCCGGCGCTCAGTTCCTTGGCGATCACTTTCCACAAAAGCGGAGAAACAGTGTAGCCGACGATGCGGTCCAAAACGCGGCGGGCCTGCTGGGCGTCCACTTTGTTCATGTCCACCTGGCCGGGTTGCGCGATGGAGGCGTTGATCGCTTTGTCCGTGATCTCGTTAAAAACGATGCGGTAAACTTTCTTTCCGGCCAGTTCCTTTTCCAGGACCCGGGAAAGGTGCCAGGCGATGGCCTCCCCCTCACGGTCGTGGTCGCTGGCCAGATAGACGGAATCCACACCTTTGACGGCTTCGCGGAGTTCGCCGATCACCTTGGTCTTGGTTTTGTCGGTTTCGTAAACGGGGCGGAAGTCATGTTCGATGTCGACGCCAAAATCCTTTTTGGGCAGGTCGCGGACGTGCCCCATGGAGGCTTTGACGTTGAACTCGTGTTTGAGGAATTTGGAGATCGTGCTTGCCTTGGCTGGCGATTCCACAATGATCAGGCCTTTGGGCATATTCAATCCTTTTCCGGATGGGATGTGTTAATCGAGATTTTCATTCATGCCGCAGCATTTTTTGTATTTCTTGCCGCTGCCGCAGGGACAGGGATCGTTGCGCCCGACTCTCGGCGCCACGCGCACCGGTCGCTGTTTTTCGCCGCTTTCCGGGTTGTAGGGTCCGGAAAATTGCGGCGGCTGGCTGATGTCCTGTTGGGAAACCTGCAGTTCCTGAGCTTTGATGTAGGCATTCATGTCCTCGTGCTGGAGCTGGGCGTTCTTGAGCATGCTTTCCATCTGCTCCTGCGTGAGGATGTAGGTGGTGAAGACCTTCTTGGTCACGTTTTCCTGGATGCGGGAGATGAGGCTTTCAAAAAGGGCGAAGCTCTCGCGCTTGTATTCGATCAAGGGATCCTGGTTGGCGTAGGCGCGCAAATGGACGCCATCCTTGAGCAGGTCCATTTCGTGCAGATGGTCGCGCCATTCGTCGTCCACGACCTCCAGCAAACTGCGGCGTTCGATGTCACGCAGGACATCCTCGCCCACCTGCTGTTCCTTTTTTTCGTAGGCGTGCAGGACCAGTTCGGTCAGGGTGTTTTTCAGAAGGGCTTCGCTGAGGTGGTCGGATTCCAGGTCGGTCGGATCGATCCTGACGTTCAGCGAAGTGCGGAACCACCCGGCCAGGCGCTCCAGATCCCAGTCCTCGGGATAGCTGTTGGAAGGGATAATGTTGTCTACGGTGTTGTTGACCGTTTCGGCGATCATTTCCAGGACCTCGTGCTTCAAAGAATAGCCTTTAAGCACGCTGCGGCGGTAGGAATAGATCACTTCGCGCTGCTGGTTCATCACCTCGTCGTATTTGATCAGGTTTTTGCGGATCTCGAAGTTGTGCTCCTCCACCCGCTTCTGGGCGCGTTCCACGGCCTTGGTCATCCAGGGATGGCGGATGGCGTCGCCGGGCTTGAG
>JAKQNV010000091.1 GCA_029565595.1 Candidatus Cloacimonadota bacterium | reverse complement strand
GGGCTGCAACCTCCTCCAGCCCTACGACATCGAGATGGGTGCGGGAACCTTCCATCCCGGCACCTTTTTTGGCGCGCTGGGCTCCAAACCATCGGCCATCGCCTATCCGCAGCCTTGCCGGCGTCCCAAGGACGGCCGTTACGGCGAAAATCCCAACCGCCTGCAGCATTATTACCAGTTCCAGGTGATCATCAAACCCAGCCCGGACGACATCCAAAACCAGTATCTGCGCAGTTTGGAGGCCATCGGCATCGAGATCGCCAAACACGACATCCGCTTTGTGGAAGACGACTGGGAATCGCCTACCCTGGGCGCTTGGGGCCTGGGTTGGGAGGTCTGGCTGGACGGCATGGAGATCAGCCAGTTCACCTATTTCCAGCAGGTCGCGGGGGTGGACATATTTCCCGTCAGCGTGGAACTCACCTATGGCCTGGAACGCCTGGCCATGTACATCCAGGACATCGACGACTATCGCCGGTTGCGTTGGAATGACCGCACCCTCTACGGCGAGCTCTTTTTCCCCAAGGAAGTGGAATACTCGGAGTATAACTTCAACGCCGCGGATACCGCCCTGCTCTTTGACCTCTTTGGCGATTACGAAAAGGAATGCCAGGAACTGCTGTCCAAGAAACTGGTTTATCCTGCCTACGACAATCTTCTGCGCTGTTCCCACACCTTCAACTTGCTGGACGCCCGCGGCGTGATCAGCGTCACCGAGCGCGCCGCATACATTGGCCGGATCAGGAATCTGGCCAAAGAAACGGCTGGGGTCTATCTGCAAAAATACAACACAGATCAAAACTAAAAAATCGCATAAGGGATTTTCTCTGCCGGAGGGTAATACTCATGGAAACGATGGAATCCGATGCCCGGTTAGCGATCGGGCGGGTTTTCCCTCTTCCAAGGAGTAAAACCATGCGCTATTCACTGCTTTTTGCCTTGTGTCTGCTTGCGGCGCTGACCTTGGCCTCGTGCCAGATCTCGATGGTCGAGCCGCCTTTTTCAGCCAGGTTTCAAAACATGCTTTACACCGATATCCACATCTCTGTGGACGGCTACGGCTCAAGAGTGATCGCCCCCGGCGAAACAGTCACCTTCAGCATCAATCGGGCCGACGGCAGCTACCGTTACCAGGCTTACACCTACGGCAAGGACGCCTCCGGCCGGCAGATCGGACTGACGGTGGATTGGAACCGCAGCTGTAACATCAGCGGCAATTCCTACACAGTGTATCTGATCACCCTCGAAGATCTCTTTTTCCTGAAAATGCGCAACGCCGGCTACCACGACCTGCATCCCCTCTACGTGAACCTCGGGATGAGCGACCAGACCACCGACGACATCACCATCCCCGGCAACAATGTGCTTTACAACACCGGTTACTACTTTGCCCACGGCAGCACCAGGATCCAGGCCACCTGGCAGGATAAGCCGACTGATTACACCTACTGGGTGCAAGGCCAGCATTTTTACTTCCCCTGGTCTCAAAACCAGTCGATCACACTCATCAACGATTTCAAAAAGGGCGCTGAACCGCAGCAGAATTACGAAGTCCAGACGAATCCCGTCAAACCCCGATCTGACGAGCCTTTCGGCATCGACGCAGGCGTGGCGCGGAGCGGTTCCGCAACGAATAACTGACCCCGGCGGATGCTGAGATCATCTTTCATTTTCAATAACGACAGCCTGCCCCTGCTGGCGACGGCGATCCACAACGGGCATGGCATGCCGCGGGAATTGCTGGACAGCTGCGGTATCAGGGACGCGGACCGGCTGCGGGAGGAAGATCCTTTCACCGGCGAGATAGCGGGCCTCTTTCCCAATCACATGATTCTCGCAACTTCGCGCTTTGCCATTGATCTCAATCGTTCCGCTGAGAAAGCCGTTTACCTCGAACCGGAAGATTGCTGGGGCCTGGCCGTGCGCCGCCAGCCCATTCCTGAGGCGGTCCTGGAGAGGCTCCGGGCCGACTACTCAGCCTGGTACAAACTGGTTGGCTATCAGGTCGAAAGGTTGCTGGAGCTGCATCCCTTTATCGTCGTCCTGGATCTGCACAGTTACAACCACCGCCGCGGCGGGCCGCACGCCGAGCCCGACCCGCAAATACAAAACCCGGACATCATCGTCGGACGCAGCAACCTCAAGGATGTTCACTATCCCGCTGCGTCAGCGTTACGGGACATTCTGGACGGCTCTCAATATCTGGGCCAGGCTTTGGATTGCCGCCTGGACGTAAAATTCACTGGCGGAAATTTCTCCCGCTGGCTGAATGCCCATTACTCCGACCGCCTCATCTGCCTTGCCGTAGAATTCAAAAAAACCTTCATGGACGAATGGAGCGGAGAGATTGACCGGAAGGCATTTTCGGAATTGAAGCGACTCTTTGCCGCAGCCATCCGCGACTGGCTCGGCCAGACCTACTCCCTCAAATTCTGAGCCCGGCACCGTTGGGGCACCGGGCTCAGGTTCAAACAATCCTTGTTTGTTTACGCTGTAGGACCTTTTTCTATTCCCCGCTCACAGCCGTGACCCGGTAAAAGGCCTTGTCGCCGGGGAAGGCCGGATCCTGCCAGGAGAGTCCGGTTGCCGTGCCGACCTGGATGAAGGCGCCGTAAGGGTCATCGGCCCTGTAGATCCGGTAGCTGTCGGCTCCGGCCACGGCTTCCCAACTGACGGTTCCGTCCACTCCTATGTCGGAGACGGGGGCTTCCAGCCCGGCGGGATTTTCGATGTCAAAGTGGAAGGCGGGCTGTGCCACAGCGGCTCCGAAAACGTTATGCGATTCGACCGTCCAATACCAGCGTTCGCCGTAGTTGAAAGTGAAACCGCCCGCGGTGACCGGATTGAAAGTGGTCGAGGTGGTTTCCCAATAATTCTGGTCATACAGGGCGTCTTCGGAATTGGCCAGGTAAACGGCGTAGTATTCGACGGGACCGCCGCCCGCGGGAGGATTCCAGCCCAGATCAAATCCTGAGACGGGCAGGTCCGCGGTGCCGTTGGCCGGGAAGGCCAGCGTGGGAACTTCCGGCAGCATGGCTTGCGGCCACCAGGCGTAGGTGGTTCCGCTGGCCGGATACACCGTGCTGGAAATGGTCATGCGGGAGTCGGTGGCCGTCCCTTCCTGCGGATCGGCCCAGCTGGTGGTGCTGGTCAGGTTTTTGAAGTTGGTGGCCGCGGTGGCCGGCAAACCGCGCAATCCGACCTCCGCTGTGGTGCTGCTTGTATTGCCGAAGGCGAAACTGCCATAGACCGCTTCGATGCGGTTGCCGTTTTCCAGGAGGCGGAGCTGGAAGTTGAAACTGTCTCCGCTGACGTTGACCCGGCGGTAATTCGTCCATTGGATCACGCATTCGCGGTTGGGCTCCGTGCCGGTTGTTACCAGCCGCAATTCAGCTCCCGCCTGCGCCTGCAGCGACCTCCCGAATCCGGCGACGCGTGAAACCAGGCGGGCCGGATCGATCGCCGCGATCGTCCCGATGGGGTAACTGCTGTTGGTGGAAGTAAGGTTCACCGCCGGCTCCAGGTCCGATTGCCCGAAGCCGATCCAGCCGTTGGAACTGATGCCCAGGCGGTCGAAATCCATGCCCAGGTAGTTGAAGGTAAAGCCGATCGGGAAGCCGGGCCCGGTGGTTGTCGCGCTGCCGCCCAAAGGATTGGCCGGATCCACGAAATAGGCGTTGCGCGTGGTTGTATTGCCCAGCGACGTGCCTCCAGCCACGGGCGTGTAGGTCCCCACCGTATTCACGAAGACGTAATTCGCCGCCAGCGCGTAGCCCGTGCCGGTGAGAGGGATGTTGAGATTCGGATAGTTCCAGAGATTGCTGGTGATCACCAGATTGGCTGAGTAATCAAAAGCCTCCGTGGGTTGGAAATAAACGTCGAAGCCCAAGGTCCCGAAGGCGGGGATGCTGAAATCCTGGATGCTGGCGGAAAAGCCCGGGGCGTCGAATCCGATCGTCCCGCTGACGCCGGAAGCCGCGTAATTGTGCAGGGTCACCGGCAGGGTAAGTGACTGGCCGATCGGCAGGAAGGGGAAATCATAGGATGTCAGTGAGGCCGGGTAGCCGCCGGTGAGGTTGTTCAGCGAATACTTGTTTGCTTGCAGGATCTCTTTGCTGGTCATGTTTTGCAGGAACAGCACCAATTCGCAATTGTCCGGGACCCATCCGGCATTAAGCGTGAAGTTCAATTCCACGGTCGTTTCCTGCCCGGTGTTCAGGGAAATTGCCGTGCCGTTCTGGTCCGGGATCATCAGGCGGTTCACGTTTTCCACGGTGGTCTGGTTGAACCACACCTGCGGGATGTCCGATTCCGTGAGGACCGCTTGCAGTTTGACGTTGGTGTTGGCATCGGCTTCCGGCTTCGCGACCACCACCTGCACGGTGTACTGGCTGCCCGCCGTGCTGCCCACCGCGTTGATGGTGTAATGCGACGCGATCGCCATGCGCTGGTTGACCAGGGGTAAGTAGGTGGAATAGATCGAACTGCTGGTATCGCCTCCCACATGGGAGAGCACGCCGTCGAAGTAGGCTGTGGGGTAGCCCGTGACTCCGTACCAGGAGTTGCGGGCGTTGGAATAGACGTTGGCGTAGGTGTCGCCGTTGTGGTTTTTGACGATGGCGACCGGATCGCCGTTCTGCAGCAGGTCGTGGCAGGCCATCGCGGCGCCGGGGCAGTATTGGCACCAGGTCCCCGTGGCGACCTCGACCACCACCATGTTGCGCGGCAGGGCGCTGACGGCCGAGAGTGCGGCCATCAGGATCAGCAGCAAGACAAAAATTTGTTTCATGGCATCTCCTTATAGACAAAAATTATCCATAACTATAAAGCAATTTTTGTTCCGTGTCCAGCCTTATTTTGCACGTTAGCATCCCGGCATTCACCGCTCAGGAGGATTACGGCCGGTTATTACGCTTGGACGCGGGCCGCGGGGCACTAAAGCCATTTTCTCATTGACAGATTTCGGCCACCCCAGAATTTGCTCATTACTAATGCGTTCCGGAATAGCTCAGCGGTAGAGCGGGTGGCTGTTAACCACTAGGCCGGGGGTTCGAATCCCTCTTCCGGAGCCATTTTTTTTGCCATCCGCTTTACATCCCTCATGCCCTGCGCTTCAATCTCTCTTCGCTTGTCCGCAATTCACCACGTCCCTTTTTGCTTGACAGAATTTCCCTGCGCCGGAAAAAGAAAAACAAAATCTTTTAATGCTGGGATCCAGCCCAGGTTCCCCGATCCCTCTTTTCCAGGTTGTATATCATTTGAGGAGAGAGGCTCTTTCCCTTTATATAAATGGCGGCCGGCCAATTTTCGTGGCCAACAAATGGATTATGACGCCTTTCTCAACCAGACAGGAGATTTCATGCCTGATATAGTTTACACCGAATACGAACCCCGCCTGGCCAAGGCCATCGCGGACATGTGGAACCGCAGCGGCGAGGGCTGGCAGGGCCGGTTTTGGAACAGCAGCGAAAGCAAGGTCCTGCTGGAACAGCAAAATTCTCCTTATCTGAATCTCTATCTGGCACTGGAGGGCGACGAGGTGCTCGGCTATGCCAGGCTCTGCAACTATTCACACGAGTCCGGGGTCGCCTACATCGAGATGCTGAATGTGGTCCCGCCCCGCCACGGACAGGGGATCGGCCGGGAACTCGTCCAACGCTGCGTCCTGCGGGCCGCCGAACTGGGCTTTGCGCGGATCGATCTCTTCACCTGGGCGGGCAACCTCAAGGCCATGCCCCTCTACAAGAAATGCGGTTTCTTCTGGGAAAAGATGGATTCCGGCTACACCCACCTGATGAATTTCCTGCCGGGCCTTATGAACACAGAACTCCTGCGGCCCGAATTCGAGTTTTTTGACTGGTACCACGATCAGGAACGGGAACTCACACTGGATCCGGACGGCAGGCTGGAAAAGGGTTTCGAACTCTACGACTACCTCTGGCGCAAGGATGGCAGGTCGCTCTTTGTCTCGGTGGAAAGGCAGGGGCGCGGGATCCATGCCCTGCGTACCGACGATTTTGAGTTTCAGACTCTGATCGATGATCCGGAACCGGTGTTCGGAGCGGAATATCCCCTCTCATATCAAGTGACGAATCTCAGCGGCAAGGAACTGCAGCTGGACCTGCGCGGGCTGGATGACCGCGAAGTCCGCCACACGCTCTCTTTCGCGGATAAGGTCGCCGCTTCCCTTACGGTTCCGTCAACAATCTTCATCGAGGCCTCTGACCGCCGACTCAGCGAGTGGGAAGCCCGTCCCGGAGTCAGCGCGGAACTGTCCATCAACGGCAAAAAAGCCTCGCTCAAAACCGGTTTGAAGATCAACGCTCCGCTCAGCCTGAAGCTCCATCCCGAATTTTCCTCCGTGCTGCCGGGCCGGGAGAGCAGGATGCACCTGAACCTGGAGAACAACTTTTCCCAGGCCTGCGCTTACGAGCTCCTGTTTCCGGATACGGACGAGATAACGCTCCCCCAAAAGCGTTTCCAGGTCAGCCTTCAGGCCCATCAGCGCCAGCATCTCCCTTTGCCTTTCACAGCGGAAACCGCGGCGGTTTTCACTCCCAAGATGAAAGTCGTAGCCTCGCCTGAAACAGGACGCCGGATCGAGTTTGAGCGCCAGCCCACATTGGGCGTGCACATGCTCGGCTCCCAGGCCCAGGCCATCGCGCCTGACGGCTTCTATCTGCTCAGCGGCCTTCAGGAATTGGTTTTCCAGCAGGACCGGCAAAAGAACTGGGGTTACTTCTACAGCAGATACGGCTCGAACGTAAACATCAATCCCCCCCAGATCGGTCTGCCTTACAGCGACGAATTCGAAACCCTGGATCCCATCCGCGCCGAAGTTTTTGACCTCGGCCACGCCAACCGCCTGGAATTGACCTTTGCCAGCCGCGCCTGGGCGGGTTGCGAGTTTACCCTGGTCTTCACCCTCTATCCCTGCGGCCTTTTGGAATACTGCGTCCGCGCCGTTAATCTCCCGGAGGGCGAGGACTTGAAAGCCCTGCTGATGGTCGGCCTGGACAGTCCCGGCTTCACCTACCAGAGCGGCGGAAAACTGATCGGCCTGGAGTCTGACCTGCCGGATGTCACACTGCACGAACTGCTGCCCCTGGATCCTGACTCCAACTGGGTTTTCTCGGGGACAGAGTCCGCCAGCGCCGCCGTGATCTGGGCTCCCGGCGAAAAAGTGAGCCTCGACCGCTGGTGGCTGGCCTGGGAGGTGGATCTGGCCCCCTTGCGCGGACGGGAACTGCCCGAATCCCCACCTTTGCGTATCTACCTGGACGTGTTCAAAAACGCGCTGCAAGTCCGCAATCTCGCCCTCAACGAGATCCGGGAAGCGCCTCCGGTCCGGCCTACTATGGAACTGGTGGCCAACCACGGCGATCCCTGCGCCGGCTCCAGCCTCGACCTCGAACTCATCCTGTGCCAGGACAGTTTTTTGCAGGGGACGGTCCGGATCTTTACCTCTTCGCAAGGTTTGGTGCGGGAAGAGCGCATCACCCAGGAAAGCGGACGGCGCAGCTGGGGCTGCCAGATCGAACTGGAGGGGAAGAAGCCTTTGGAAACCGTGGCCTGCGAACTGGATCTGCCGGTCTATCAGGTCCGGCGGGAACAGCAGCTGCTGCGACCAACCGGAGAAGTGAGCCGCCGGCAAATTGAGAGCGGATCCGGTCCGCTGCTGGTCCTGGACAACGGCTGCCTCAAGTATTCGGCCGCGCGGAAGACCAGCCTGCCGGGCCTCGTTTCGCTCCTTCACGCGGGACATGAATGGCTGGATTGCGGCTACCCCGGATTTGGTCCCAAGGGCATCTACAATCCCTTTGTGGGCGGCCTCACGGTCCGTCCGGGCAGCCTCGCGCTTACGTACTTTAGGGAAGAAGCGCACCAGGCGGAGTTTTCCACTCTGCGCGATACTTGTGGCAATCTCTGGGAAGGGATCGCCATCGAGACCCGCGTGGCCAAGTTCAAACCCTTGCGGGGCCTGGTTTTCCGCCAGCATTACCTTACCCGCCCCGGCCTTCCGGTCCTGGCAGTGCAGATCGAGATCGTCGCCTCCCACGGCAAGGCGGAATATCTCCAACTACCGCTCTATGCCTTTACCGTGCCGGATGGCGACGTTAAAAACGGTTTCCTCAGCATCCCGGACGACAAGGGCGTGTGGAACGACTACCACGCCGGACGCGAACCCTTCTACTATCGCAACGAAGTGCTGCACACCAAGGTAGGATCGCTTGATTTGGAAACCCGTCTGCACCTGCTTAGCCCGCGGAAAACATACCGGTTCTACCAGATCACTAAAGAGATCATGATGCAGGGGATCTACCTCTACAGCCAACTACTCAGCGAAGTCCCGCAATTCCTGCCGCCGCTGTTTCTGGTCTGGAGCGGGGAAGAGCTGCGCCATGAATCCTGCTCCCAGATCCTGGCTATGAAATTTGCCCCGGGCTGAACTCTTAACGCATGAAGAATGTAACAACTGGCGTTTCACGATTAACCAGGATAGATACTCCCTCCTGCCATGCCTCGAAATGTATTCCCAACTGGTACTCATGGGTTAGCTGCCCATGCTATTCTCGAGCTCCGAGCTTGCCGGGCTAATCTGGCGGCGACCCCAATACTCGTTTAATCTCTTCATATATCCGTTGCGATCGTTCGCTGTCATAGCTGCCCAAATCAGCCCTATAAAATTCGAGGGGGGAGAAAGGCGGAATCTCGATATTGTCCCAGTTGTCAACCACCCGCATTGTTTGTTCAAACTTCTTCTGGTATCTGCTGCGAATCTCTTCCAGGCCGCGATTGGGGTACTCTGGTATTAAGACATCGAGCTCCACAAGGATATATCTCAATTCCTCGGTTTGCAGCTGCCAGGCAAATCTGTTGAGTTTGTCCCATTCAAACTCCATGACAATTGCAAGTTCTCCATCCGTAGAATATCCACCTTCCAGTTCAGTGAATAACAGGTGTAATCCGAGATTGAACAGGACCTTGCACATTCCTTTGTAGTTGTACGCTATGATGCTATAGTTGCAATCTTCCCCCTGGGCTGTGTCGATTAGCTGCCTGGTTTGGCAAAACTTTCCCAAGACATTGCTTATTGGATCAAATTCACTACGAAGCCAAATAGGCTCTTTGGTAAGCAGGAATCCATCTTCCAGATTGTAGCCAATCCGGACAATATAGTGGGGATCGGGATAACCTGAAGATAACATCCATTGCACATTAATGCCCGCTCTTAGGAACTCGATCCAGACGAAACCATCGGTCAGTATCAGATTTTCCGGCATGGTCTCCATCCTCCTTTCAGTTTTTTGTATGCCCAAAAACTTACGTTCAGAGATATGTGCCCTCAGGCTGCATGGATGCGGACGCAAGGGTTTGCAGGAAGAGCCTCTGGTCCCATATGAGAACATCGCAAGGGGCTCTCTTTGCATGCCAGCCAATGCAGCTTTTCTGAACTATGTGATCACTTTTCCAAGGGCTGGCGATAGACAAGCACTCCATATCTCAGGCTGTTCACCCTGTCAGAGTCATCTTTGATCACATCATAGTCTTCGAACGCCTGGTCCTTGACCTTTACGGCGATTACTACTTCACCCTCTACATCATCACCATACCTTTTCAAGTAATAGAATGTGTTGTCATCCTGGTGAAACCACACTTCATTCGGGGCTTTCAGGGTATCATCGATGCAGTTCAAGTATCTGACCTTAAATCTCAGAGCTTGTAGATCGTCTTCCATCTGGTCATCCTCCTATCGGACATATGAATAATATTCAGCAGAATGCGTGAAAGGCTGCCTGATCAGCCCCAAAGGTGTTTGGATCGAGCTTGTAATGGTCAGTATAATTATTCCCAAACATGAACTACACATTGGTATCCTCTACCCCCAGGGATGATCACGATCTTGATGAAGCAGTTTATTTTTGATCTGCAGTTCAGTTTTTCCATTGTTTACAATGATGGTGATGTCGTCTTCCGCCAAATCTGCCAAGTCTCCAGTTTCTTGAAACTTTCTCAAGCGTTCCCTTCGGGCTTGCAGCCTGTTCTGCTCTGACTTCTTGGTGGGCCAGCATTTGTAAATAATCCATAAAGCGAATAACGTTGCGCAACCTGATCCCATTGGTATGCTCCTTTAAGTCCATTTCAGCATGCTAGCTGTTACTCTTGCAAAGGGTTTTCTCCATCTCTTGCACGATCTCCATCGTTCTCACGCTCACGGTGGTCACTCGCCTGAGCAGCTCGATGACCTTGTCCTGGTAGTCGGCAAAGCGGTAGCTGTTGAAGAGTTTGGCAATGGTGGGGTCTTTGGGTTTCTTTTCCCTGTATTGGTCCAAAATCCATTCCAGGGCGCTTCTGTTGCCGAGTTTGTAATCCCAGGCGCTGGCGGGAACGCCGGTCAGCCTCAGTTGATCGGTGAGGATGATGGTGCCTTCCAACTTATCCGCCTTCAATTTGGCTTTGGGCGGTAGCGGTTCCGGGCTGTCGTCCTTGGTTTCCACTATCTCCAAAGGCCAGGGCTCCGCGGTCTCAAATCCCAAATGCAGGTCCATCAGTTCCCTACCCCAATTTGCCCATTGCCAAAAGTCCGCTTGCCAGGGCAGACGTGGCAGCGAACGCTTCAGATTGATCTCATATTTCTTGCGGTATAAAGGATCGTGCAACACCCCATACACATAGTGGAAGATGTCCTCTTTGCCGATGCTCTCATCCTGATAATGCTGCCGGAATTCATTTAACGCCCAGTCTGTGATGTTGTCGTGACGGGTGCCGTCTCGGTCGTAACGATATAGGGGAAGGCATTGCGTAGGGTCTAAGGAAAACATAGCCAAATTGGGCATAGAATTAGTTATTATTAAACCAAAATCCAAGCGACTACCTGATATAAAGCAAATCACCGTATTTTCTTTTTCAGGGAAGAAAACTGGGAAAATTGAATCGTGCTGATATAATCTGTGTGTTATAATCTTGTCAAAATACGTATAAAGACTTACAAATGGACGATACATAGATTTTCTAATCCTATTATCGTTAAATTCGAGATTAGAATTACGTTTCAAATGTGTTTCAAGTTCCTCAGTCCATTTAATCGTTCTATCAACGAAATCATTTAGAGGTATGGGAAAATCTGCATTTTGCCACCTCGATTTCTCAGCATTAAAAAAATCTATGAAATACTCTGCCTTCTTTCCAACAGCATCCTTTGAATAATCGTAAACCCATTCATCTCTATTTGTGACTATGCCCAAAGAATACAAATCAAATACAACACCATTCTTTATTGAGCTGTTTTTAACAGATTTGTCTGCAACAGGTATCATCTCTTCCCAGTCATTGTCAGTGAGATTTATCCAGTTATTGTCTTTGTCGGGTGCGATGTTGGAAAAAGGAATTGAGGGTAATCTATTTTCAATAAACCAGAGCAGTTTATCATCCTTGAGGCAGTTGTCTTCCAACGTGAAATATGATATCCGGCATTGAGCGTTTTCCCGTTGTTTCTGCTTAATCAGAAACATCACAGCCACACCGGTCTGGATACCAAAGACATTGTGGGTAGTGCCTGCTATTTTTGGATTCTGGCGAACGTCGCTTTTGGTGTCTATGATATAAGCATAGTCAAATTCATCCATCACAGTCCTT
>JAKQNV010000076.1 GCA_029565595.1 Candidatus Cloacimonadota bacterium | reverse complement strand
CAACACCCGCACCAAAAGCATTTCCGTGACCGTCACGGCGGATTACTCCCTGTAAACCTTTTCCGCGCCTGATTTACTGACCAAAAAAGGCTCCGTATCTGCAATTCCGGAAGATTGCCGCTAGCGGAGCCTCTTCTTTTTCCCTTGGCAAGACTCTCTTTCTCCGCCCTTACGATCAATACGGGATCAATACGGGATCATTACGGATGAAATCCGTATTGATCCCGTATTGATCCCGTATTGATCGTAAGGGCCATATTAGGAATGCTTTAATAGACAGAAAGTTATCTAAATCGCGTGACGCTGATGTAAGAAAACGCGCTCAGACGATGGCAACGTAGCAGGGAAGTTCTTTTACTACAAGGCGATAAATGGCTTCGCTGTCCAACTCCGGCCAGAGGAATGTTTCACGTGAAACGACGCAGCGGGTCAGAATGGCTGAGATGCCGCCGACGCAGACAAGATAGAGGGCTCCGAATTCCCTGATCGCGTTTTCGATCTCCGGTGAACGCTGGCCCTTGCCGATTATGACTTTCAGTCCATGTTCCAGAAGTGCCTTTGTGTATTTATCCATGCGCATGGAAGTCGTGGGTCCGATGGCACCGCTGACTTTTCCCGGAGGGTTGGGGGAAGGCCCGCAATAAAAAAGCGCGCTTTCCGAAAAGGGCAGGGGATTGGGTTCTCCGGTTCGGATGAGTTCGACAAGTTTGGCATGCACCTGGTCGCGGGCGGTGAAGAGAGTTCCGCTGAGAAGAATTTTATCGCCCCGGCGCATTTCCCTTTTTTCGGCCTCGCTGATGGGGAGTGTTAAATGAAAAGTCCGCATGGCAGTCCCATGAAAAAGGAAAACGGTTTCACGTGAAACATCATAAGATCCTGGAAGTGCAGCGATGGGAATGGCAGTCCATATTCACAGCCACCGGCAGGGATGCGATGTGGCAAGGCGCGGTGAGAATCCTGACCGCGAGGGCGGTGGTTTTTCCACCCATACCTTGTACTCCGTTTCCACGTTGATTGATCTGGCTTAAAATGCGTTTTTCCCAAAGACGCAGGGGATCGTCGCCGGAAAAATACTCCGCTGGCATAAAGAGGGATTTCTTGGCCAGGACCGCGGAGTATTCAAAATCGCCGCCGATGCCAATGCCGACCGTGACTGGAGGACAGGGCTTTCCGCCGGCGAAAGCCACCGTTTCCACTACGAAGTCCTCAATTTCCTGCGGGGTAGCCGTAGGATCGAACATCTTGAGGACGCTGACATTTTCCGCGCCGCCGCCCTTGAGTCCGAAAAAGAGTTTCAGATTATCGCCTTTTACCTGCTCCAGATGCAGGATCACGGGTAAGGATTTGTTAAGATCCAGCTCCGTTTGTTGCGTTGATTTGTCTCTTTGTACACTGTGAGGCAGGGGGTCCAGATACAGGTTGAGTTTCCCCCGCAAGGGATCCGGAGCCAGGGAATTCCTCAGATAATACCGCTTCCAAGCCTCCGCCGCAGCGAATTGGATGATACCCCGCAGGGCACCATCTGCGATTAAAACCTGGTTGCCCAATTCGGCAAACACCACCAGCAGTCCGGTATCCTGACAGGTCGGAACCTGGTCTTTTTCAGCGAGTTCCGCATTGTCGAGCATGGCCTCCAGCATATCGCGAGCCAGCTCGTCAGTTTCGCGATCAAGGGCCAGGCGCAAAAGATTTAGGGTTTCCGGATTTGGCTGGCAAAAAATCTCGCCCACCGCCGAAAGCACGGATTCCCGAATTTGCTCCGCTGCAATGATTTTCGGCGCCATAGCTTTAAAGCCCCAAATTGGGCATTTTTTGAGCATTTCGCTGGCAGATCGACACTTATTATTACCTCAGCCTTTTTTGCGCATCAGAAGGTATTTTAAAAGCAGGTCGTCGATGGGCGTGGCCGTGCTCACCGGATTGTATTCGATCTGGTATTGATGGCATCCGGATTTTAAACTTTTGACGTGGGAATTGTAAGCTTCCAAATATTGGTTCCGGATCTGCCAAGGGTTGACCGTGAGTTTTTCCCCGGTTTCGCTATCCACAAATTCCGTTTCGTGTTTGAACTTGAAATTGTCTTCCTGCAGATCCGTGATGTGGAAAACCAGCACTTCGTGGCGGCGGGAGCGGAAGTGTTTCAGGCCGTCGATGATGCTTTCCGGCTCGTCCAGCAGGTCGGAGATGACGATGATCAGGCTGCGCTTGCGGATGGTCTCGGCCGCTTTGTGAAGGTTTTCCAGGAGTTGGGTGGAGTCTTTGGGCTCAAGTTCCGCCAGCACTCGGAATATTTGCGGCAGGTAGCCCTTGTAGGCGCGGGGTGGGAGTAAATTCGTAATTTCCGTGTTGAAAGTGATCAAGCCGGCAGCGTCTTTCTGGCCGATCATCAGCCAGGCCAAAGCTGCCGCGAGCCGGCTGGCGTAATCGATTTTGGTGCTTTCCCCGGAACCGTAAAACATCGAGCGGCTGTGGTCGAGCAGGATGTAGCAGCGGAGGTTCGTCTCCTCCTCGAAGCGTTTAACGTAGTAGCGGTCGGTCTTGGCGACGATCTTCCAGTCGATGTTTTTGATGGGGTCGCCGCTGTTGTATTCGCGGTGGTCGGAAAATTCGACGCTGAAGCCGTGGTAGGGGGATTTGTGCAGGCCGACGAGGAAGCCCTCCACGATGACCTTGGCCGAAAACTGGAAACGCCGCAGTTTGGCCGCGGTTTCCTCAGTGAGCAGGGTCAAGGTCAGGCCTTGGGTTTACTTTTGAAAAGCAGGGCGAAAGGTATCAGAACAACATAGACCGCGACGATGATGAGCGGCGAAATCGTGATCTCGTTGGCGGCCATGATGACGTAGCCGAGGATCAGAAGCAAGGCCGCGACGCCCAGGATGATGAAATTCAGTTTTCCGAGTTGGAGCCGGTCGTTCTTTTTTGCCATGTTGTCTCCTTAGTTTGGGATCTGTCAGGTCGGTTGGGCCTCGTAGCCGTGGAATGTGTTTTTCACCTGTTCGTAAACGAGATCGGAAAGTTCGCCGCGGCCGCGGTTGGGATCATATTCCACCGGGTTCAGGAAACAAAGTTCCGCCTCGAGCCGGTGCGCGATGAGGTTCCAGTAGTATTTGAGGAAATTAACGCCACGATACCAGCAGACGGTGGAGCGGTTTTCGTCGTTGACCTGCTTGCCGTCCAGCCGCAAATAACGGATGCAGACGGGCACCACGGTGCAGCAGGCGTCGACCGCCACCTGGAAGAGCGATTTGCGGAATTCATTGACGTTGGAGCCGTCCGTGCCAGACTGCTCGGGAAACAAGGCCACTTTGAAGCCGGAGCGGAGTATTTCCGTGAAGTTCTTTATCTCGGCGGGCAGGGAGACTTTCTTTTTACGGTCCGTCATAATGCAACCGCCGTGGCGGACGAGGGAGCCCAAAACCGGGGTTTCGCTCATGTCCTTGGAGGTGATAAAAACGTAATTTTCCATCGCGGCGAGGACGAAAATGTCCAGCAACGAGGCGTGGTTGCCCACCACCAGGTAATTTTGGTCCTTGAGTTTCTTGAGTAATTCCGCGTTTTTAACGTTCAGTTTGATATGGAAGGAGCGCACGAATCTTTGGCAGGTGCGGGTGGTGTTCTTTATCTCAAGCCAGCGGCGCTTGATGGGGTTCTTGGCAAACAGGCGGATAAAGAAAGAACGGCAGAAAAACCGCGCCAGAATCAGCGCATGCCAGATGAAATGGAACGCTTTGATGAGCCACATTGCTGTCTTTCCTTTCTGTATCTTATTTTTGGTCCCGGTATCAGGGATAGATATCCAAACTATGTGAAAAATCTTTATCTGCGCCTTTGGCTATTTGTCAAGATTTTTGTTTGGCCGGTCCCTCACCCCCAAAAAAGCCGGCGGGAAGACCGTAAGCCGGATTCTGTGTCCGCCGCTGGCGCGGCGGCTGATGTCCATTCCTCTGGATCCGTCCTCGCGGGCGGATTCAAGCTGCCTACCCGGAAGCCATAACGCGCGGGCAGCGCTTCCTGGCTTCCCTATTTGGCATTGCACCGGATAAGGCATTCCCGGCAAACCCTGTCACCAAGGTTTCCGGTGGTCTCTTACACCACCATTTCACCCTTGCCCGACACTAAAAACTGCGGTCTCTCAACGGCAGAAAAAAGGAGCGCGCCGGGCGGTTTGTTTCTGTGGAGCTGGCTCTGCATCGCTGCAGCTTCCCGTTAGGAAGTATCCCGCCCTGTGGTGTCCGGACTTTCCTCTGTCCCGCAAGGAGACAGCGGACATCTGATCTTCCCGTCAGTGTGATTACATAATATGAAAACAGCTGATTGTAGTCAAGTAAAAACAGCGAGTCAGGATTTCTGCAGACTGTTGGGGTTTCTCTATGAAAACTTCGCCGGGAAGCAGCTCAGTATTTTACGATCCGTTTCAGCTCGGAGCCACTCCGGTTGCTTGCCCGGACGTAATAAATACCCGCCGGCATAGAATTTCCCGCAGAGTTTGAACAGTCCCAAACGCACTCGGCGCCGGAAGGCTGGGACCCCAGATCCGCGATCTGCTCTCCGCGCAGGTTGTAGATCCATAATTGAACGGGTTCCGCTTTTGAATCCAGGACAAGATTCAGCCTCTCGTGAAAAGGATTGGGATAAGCTGACAGGATCAGAGGTTGCGGAGTCTGAAGCGGATCGTCGTTTTCCGTGCCAGATTCGGCGACGCTGACCTGCAAGACCGAATGGGCTGCAAGATTAGCCTGCACGTAACAAGTGTTGCCCGATGAAGATCGGTCCACCTGTTCCAGAATTCCGTTGGTGACGTGATAGGAGTAATTTCCCGGACGCAGACGGAAGCGGAGTCTAGCCTGTTCGAAAGCCAGATTTTGATTGTTGGTCACGATCGCCAGAACGCTATCCGCAGTGGCGTTGTTGGCTGGAAAATAACTCACGCTGAGGTTGGTTCCCGAAGCGCCGGCATAGCTCGTTTCCTGGGGTTGGACCTGCGAGCCAACGACGCGGATCAAGCGATAGGCGCGGTTTCCGTTGCAAACGCTGCGCGTGGCCAGGTTGTAGGGATAAGTGCCGATGGAGCCGCTGTTGTAATGGATGTGCCCCCAAAGCCCGAGCGCCGCACCCAACTGGGATAAATTCAACTGGTCGGAATAATCGTAGTGGTAAAAAAGGACTTTGGTTTTGTCCGGATACAGTCCCAAGCGCCCGTTCAGCCAGAGTATCTGGTCTTGCGTGAAGCTCTGCGATCCGTAGATGTTGGCCCGCCAGTTGTCGTAATTGTCATAACCTTCCAGACCGATGAACTGCAGGGAGCCGTAAACGAAATCATAATCCTGGGTGTGCAGCTGCCAGGCTGGATCAGGATTGTTGAGCCAGGGCCAGCCAAAATAGCGCCACCAGTTGCGCCGGGCGCTGCCCTGCGGTGGCGGCGTGCTGTTCCAACCGCCGACGTCGTGGTTGCCAACGGTGACAAAGCACGGAACGTCAATTTCCTCCAGCAGTCGCTGCGTCCAGCCGTACCAGTATTGTCCGGCAAAGCCTTCCAGCTCGCCTTCGTTAAGCAAGTCCCCGGTCAGGAGGACAAACTCCGGATTGATGAGATTAATGTCGTCGATGACGCTGCGAAAGTCGTTCACAGAGGTCGAATCGGAATCGAATCCCGCGTCGGGGTAATAAATGCGGGTGGGCAAATGAAGGTCGGTGATGTGGATGAAATAGTAGTTCGTTTTGCGGGTGGGAATGATCTGCACGGCATTGCGCGTGACATCTTCGATGCCGCCGGAGGCAGTCACTTTCAAGTCGTAAAGTTCAAACACCGGGACCTGCGGCACGGTGGCCTGGAGTTCCCATCTGGCAGGATTTTGCAGGTATTGGCTGGAATTTATCGTGAGAGCGATCTCCCGGCTTCCGTGCAGCAGCTGGGCCTGCCAGGCTGTAGTGGTGGATGGCGCGATACAAGTTATGACCAATGTTTCGCCGGGAATGTGGATGGCTGGGACGTTCAAAAGCGGTGACATGATAACGGTCAAGGTATCGCCCGGAGCGTTGAGCGGGCTCAATCCAGACGTCGTGACCGGCAGAAAAAAGAACGCCGCCAGAGCCAGCGATAGCAGCATCTGCCACCTCATCCGGCCTGTTTTCACATGCTTAGATTTCAAGCTGATTCCATGTTCTAGCTTCAAATCGTGGCCAGGATCGCGCGCACCTGATCGATCGGGATGGCAAATCCGATGCCGACGTTGCCGCCTGAAGGGGAATAAATGAAGGAGTTGATGCCGACCACCTGGCCTTTGATATTGACAAGCGGGCCGCCACTGTTGCCAGGATTGATGGCGGCATCGGTCTGGATCATGCCCCGGTAACTGCGTCCTTCGGTAGGAGCGAAACTGCGGTTGAGGGCTGAAATAACGCCGACTGACACTGTGGGCCGTGAATCGCTCATGATATAGGCGAAAGGATTGCCCAAAGCTATGGCCCATTCGCCGATGATCATGTCTTTGGAAGTGCCAAGTGCGGCAATGGGCAAATTGTTGCCTTCGATCTTCAGTTTGGCGATGTCGTGCGTGGTGTCGATGCCGACGACCTGAGCCGGAAATTCCCGCTTGTCGGGCAGCACGACCAGGATCTCCGAAGCTCCCTCGACAACATGGGCGTTGGTGATGATCAGGCCTTGGGAATCATAGATCACGCCGCTTCCAACACCTTTGACCTCGCGTTTGACGGGCATGCCGCCGAAGTAATCCAAAAATCCGAAACCGTAGCCGCGGACAATTTCGGTTTTGGTCACATTGACGCTGACCACGGCTGGCTCTATGGCTTTGACGGCCTGGGTGATGTCGTTGTCCCGTATGTTGGCGACAGCAGACATTTGGCTGGCTGGCTGGGCGGCAGTTACCTTTGCCTTGTCGGAATTGATCAGCATCAAGGTGACTCCGATATTCAGGATCAGCACGACAAGGGCGATGACCAGAGCGGTTGAGGTCTTCATTGTTATTCCTATTTGAACCGTTTGATGGCAAATTCAATGCTGGCCAGATTGACTTTGGCCTCAGGTTTGGCGCCGGGAACGCGTTCGTCTAGGATAGCGTAGATCGGATAGATCCAGGCGTCGCGCACCACATCCACCATGTCGCGGTGACAGCCCACGGCAACGATCACATTGGGATTCCTTTCGGTGATCAGCTTCTTGGCCAGCGAACCGCCTGTGGCCACGGCTGCATCTACCTTCTGCTGAGAAACCAGCTGTTTGATCTTGGCGATGTCGCAGCCTCCGCATTCCTCGCAACTGATGATGTCGGTGCCAATACGCACAGTGCAATCCTCTTTCTGCAGGCAATGCGGCAACAGGGCCAAAATCGAAGAGTTGCTGATTTCACGCTGGTCTGTGAGCACCGTCTCGTTGCTGAAATTCAGGTAGGACTCGATCAAAATGTTTTTGGAGGAGAAAGTGACAGTAGCCAGAAATCTGGCCAAGGGATAATATACGTGCACCAGCATCCAGCGGCTGAGGAGTCTCATCCAGCGGGCCTTGAGCCTGATATGGGTGGACATCAGCGTGGCTACCCAGGTGGCCACCAAAACAAGCAGCACCAGCAACAGCAAGCCAAAAATAAGGGTCTGGGAAGTTGACAGTCCCGGTTCTTGGAGGGCGTGGTATAAAAAGCCGAAATAGACAGCGCTGAGGATGATCAGGGTGATGCTGACAAAGGCTGGGAATTTTATCACGGAAAGGTATTGATCTTGTTCTTTCATGGTTCCTCCCGTAGCAAAGTTGGGTTGGTGGAAGTGTGTGAATTTCCGGCAGAAAACAGCGCGCCAGAGGAAAACCTCGCTCCGACCTGGAAGGCGCTGGCCGCCATAACCTTTTTGCCGGCTGGCTGGACGGCGGTAACGAGCAATTGCCTGTCCTGGCAATTCACAGTAAAACCGATATTGTTGATGATCCTGCCAACGGAGCCGGGTGCGTTCTGTGAGGGGTTTTCAGTGGCCTCGGCACGCAGAATTTTCAGCGGGGCATCCTGCCAGAATGAATAAGCCCCAGGAACGAAGGAAAACGCCCGGATGCGGGACAGGACTTCACTTGCGGGCCGGCCCCAGTCCAGCAGCAGATCCTCCTTTCGCAATTTACATGTGTATGTGGCCTGGATCTCATCCTGTTCGTGGGTGACGGCGCTACCCGAGTAGATTTTTGGCAGTAAATCCATTAACATCTCAGCTGCCAGGTCTGCCAGTTTATCATGCAGTAAGCTGTAATTGTCCTCGGCCGAGATGGGCATTTTTTCCTGCGCGAATATTGGACCGGCGTCCATGCGGGCATTGAGTTTGAAGATGGTCACACCCGTCACCTCCTCTCCCTGGAGCAGCGCGCTTTGGATAGGCGTGGCGCCGCGGTACTTCGGCAACAGGGAGGGATGCAGGTTCAGCGCTCCGTATTTCGGGATTCTGCGCAGTTCCCTTTTTAGAAGTGAGCCGTAGGACGCGGTGATCAGCAATTCCGGACCCAGGGCTCTGATCTTTTCCAAACTCTCGGCCGCGTTGATGTCCTGCGGTTGATACAAATCGAGGCCTTTTCGCTTCGCGTAATCGGCGACCGGGCAGGATTGGGTTCTCAAATTGCGTCCGGCGGCTTTGTCCGGTTGGCTTACCACTAAAAGCGGCGGAGCGCTTTCCGTCAGCCTGCGCAAGGCTGGCAGGCCATAATCCGAACTGCCGATAAACACTGTCCGCATAAGGTATCCGGGAGTTCAACCGTCCTGGCGGATATTGATGCCGTCCACGGCGGCGCTTTCCAGTTCTTTCAGCCGTCGCTTGAGTTTCAGGCGCGCGATCGTTCCCAAATGGTCGACAAAGAGGATTCCTTCCAGATGGTCATATTCGTGCTGGACCACGACCGCGGGATAATCTTTCAGCGACAGTTTTTGCCGCTGTCCCTGCAAATCCGAGTATGAAACAGTGATCTCGGCCGGCCTGGTCACATAGGCGTAAAGCCCGGGCAGGCTGATGCAGCCTTCCTCCGTTTCTGTCTGGCCGCCGCTGGATTCGATTACCGGGTTGATCATCACGATCGGATCCTTGGGCTTCCCTTCGCGGCTCCAGTAGGGATCGATGACCAGCATTCGCTTACTGACGCCGGTTTGCGGCGCCGCCAGGCCCACTCCGTCACGATGGTACATGGTCAGAATGAGGTCAGCGGCGTAATCGTGCAGTTCTTCATCGATGGCACTTACGTCCTCGGATTTTTGCCGCAGGACGGCATCGCCGTAGATGTGGATAGGCAGGAGCCTGGGCTCGCGGGACATCAGGACTGGGTTGTGCTGGCGGGCGGGACGATGCTGGCGATCGCGCCGCGCTGAAATTCGACGCGTACCTTGTTGGTTTCGTCGATCTCGATGACCACAATATTTTTATCCGGTTTTAAAGACACGACGCGGCCATAGATGCCGGATGTCGTAATAACCTTGTCGTTTACCTGCAGGCTGTCCAGCATTTTCTGCAGTTGTTTCTGTTTCTTTTGCTGTGGCATGATCATCAGAAAATACAGCACGGCGAACATGCCGATCATAAGCAGGATGCTGAAGGAAGCATTTCCTCCGCCGCCTTGGGCTGTGCCGGCAGCGGGTTGCGTGGCTCCCATGATTATTGAGTAGAGCATTCTTTCTCCTATTGGCCAAAGAATCTTGGCGCTATTCTTATCATTATTTGGATAATCAGATTGGTGTAAACTCCAGCCAGAAGATCGTCCGCCACGATTCCCCATCCTCGGGGCAGGCGCTGCGAAACTTTCACTGGCCAGGGTTTGGTGATGTCAAAAGCCCTGAACAAGACAAAGGCGTAAAGTGCCAGCAGCAGCGACTTGGGCAACAGCAGCACGGAAAGGAAATAACCGCAAACCTCGTCGATCACGATGGGCGGAGCGTCGTGCCCCAACTTCTTTTCTGCAACCGAACTCAGCGCCACCGCCACTAGGGACAGGACAAGCAACCCCAGACCGTACCAATACCATCCAGTCCCAAAAAACAGGCTTTTGGGCAACTGCAGGTAAATCCCCGCTGCCACAAGGGTTCCGTAGGTTCCGGGTGCTCCGGGGATAAAACCTACCCCCAGGACTGTGGCGAAAAACGTGGCTGGCGTGAGTCTCTTTCCAGGCATTATTCCACTATCTTGACGTATGACTCGGAGATCAGTTTATCGATCCATTCGTCATAGGCCTTCATTTGCTTTTGCGTGAACAGGTAATCCTTCAGTTTGTCTTTCACTTCGTCATAGGCGTAGACGCGGGACGGAATCTCGCGCAGTTTGGCAAAGAGATAGAGCAAGCCTTCGTTTTCCAGGACGGGAGTGATCCCGCCCACGGACAGGGCCTGGATCTGCTCGGAAAACAACTCGGGAAACTCCGCCGCGGACATTTCGCCGATGATCCCGTTGTTGGTCTTCACTTCCGGATCCGCCGAATACTGTTTGGCGAGGTCGGAAAAACTGGCAGTCCCGGCCAGATACTGGGCGCGGACGTTTTCCATGAGCTGGTGTGCGGCCAGGGTGTCGGCAGACGTGGGATTCAGGACCTTCAGGATATGCCTGGCCCGGATCTCGTTGGCGCGCTTCTCCTCCACTTTGATAATGTGGAATCCGTATTGGGTGCGCACGATATCGGACATTTCCCCGACGTTCAGGGCGAAAGCGGCGTCCTCAAAGGGTTTGACCATCATACCCCGGCTGAAAAATCCCAGATCTCCGCCCTGGTCGCGGCTGGGACAATCGCTTACCTCTTTGGCCAAGGTGGCAAAATCCTCACCTTTGTCCAAGCGCTGCTTAATCTGCCTGATCTCGGCCAGTTTGGCATCTTCGCTTTCCTTGCTGGGTTTGATCTCGTACATGATCAATCCGATATCCCAGGTTACGGGTTTTACGGCTAAGGTGTCCTTGCTGACGGTGTAAAAATCCTCCATCTCCTTGTTATCGACGGAGATCTTGGACGTCACATAGCGTTCCACAAGTTGGTCAGACATGGCTTTTTCCCGGAGCAGGTCCTTGTAGTAATCCAGCAGGTCGCTTTCCGTGAGTTTTTCCGCTGCCAGGTCCGCCGTAAAGGCAGCCTCATCGGGATAGCGGCTCTTGATCTGTTGCAGATAGCGTTCGGCGTAATTCTGGATCTTTTTCTCGTCCACCGTGAGATTCAGTTCCTTGGCCTTTTGGAAGATGACCTTCTGTTCGATGAGGTTGCGCAGCACCGCGGCCGTGGAAAGGTTTTCCTTGGGCACTCCGGCGCTTTGCATCTGCAGCATCTGCTTGTAAACGTCACTCATCAGAATGACATCGGAGCCAACCTTGCCGACGATGCGGTCAATCAATTCAGCCGGCAACGCGCAAAGCAGAAGCCCGGCCAATATGGCCAGTAGGTATTTTTTCATTTCTTGTCCTTGAAACTTGCGCAAAGGAAGCCCTTTGCGGATCTGGGCGTTTTGATGGCCTCAGTAGTAATATATTTCATTCTCTTGCGTTTTCAATTGCCGCAGGATGTCTTCATAGACCTGTTTTTGCTTTTCGCGTAGCAGGATCTGCCTGATCTCGTCACGGTATTCGTTGAAATTGGCATCCTGGCTACCTTCGCGCTGTCCGGTATAGCGCAGGATGTAAGTAGCGCCTTCAATCGATACAACGCCCGGATCGTTTTCCTTCAGGCTGTGGGCGGCGCGCCAGAACAGGGAGTCCTTGCCGGCAGCTGCTACAAAGCCCATCCGGCCGAGTTTGTCCCGCAGGATTTCCTGCGATTGCTCGCTGACCGCGGTGTTGAAGTCATACCCTTCGCGCAGCCGTTTTAAAAGAATGTCAGCGGTGCTGGCGTCTTTGGTCAGGATGCGCTGCACGTCGTATTCCAGCAGTTTGCTCTGAAATTCGCTGCGATGGATACGGTAATAGTTGAAAAGTTCTTCTTCGCCGATGTCAATACTGGCCAGCCGGCTTGCGATCAGGGCATTGGCCTTGATCTTTTTCACGGCGTAATCCATGCGTTGGCGGACGGATCTTTCCGCCCCCAGTTTCTGTTCGTCCGCTGCCTGGGCCAGGAGTGTGACATTCACCCAATCCTCGATCTGCTGTTTTTTCTGTTCCGGGCTGAGTTTGTTCCATTCCTCATCGCTAAAGGTGGAACGAAAACCTTCCAGGGTCAGCACCTCACCGTTGACCTCGGCCAGGGGGGTCTGTTTTTCCTTGTTTCGGGTATTACAAGAAGCCAGCGTAAACAGAGCAAGTGCCAGGATCAGGTATCTGGGCATATCTTCACAGGTAAGGAGGAGTATAAGTCACCAGCAGTTTCGGTTTCTTGCCGTTTGGAGCATCCGTAAAATGCCAGAATTCCATTTTGCCAAAATTGAGCATTTCTTGCATGGAACGGATCACCACACCCCAAGGCTCGTGATCGCCAGAACTGTAGGCCTGGATCAGCGGTGTAATGTTCACGACCACGCTGTCGCCTCTCACAACGGCCTGCGAGGTAATTCCGGAAGACACCTGAGCATCGGAAATCTCGACAGGCACAGCCACATTCAGGGAATCATTGACCCTGTCCCCGCGCAGGCTGTATTGCAACGTGGTTCCGTAGTAGGGGTTTTCTTTTACGTACAAGACCAGTGCGGCATAATTGATGGTCGCCCGCTTGCGCTGTTGGTCATTGAGGACGCCGCCGCCGTTTTCGGGTGTGTTGCGGAATTTGGCATAATCCATCGCAAAATTCACATACAGCCGCGAGGGGCTGATGTTTGAGACGACCCAGCGATCGGCCAGCAGGGGAGCCAGATCCGAATCCACGCGGTAACTGTCCTGCGTGGCGCGCAGCCCGTATTCCCGGTCCGCGGCGCTTTCTGCTTCAGAGTCAAGTTGGTAGAGGAATCTCAGTTTCGGACCGCGTCCGGAATCCTCAGACATGATCTCTGTGAATGATTCTGCGCCGGTTTTGATCGCCAGACTGAATCCCAAGGTATCAGCTGCCGATTCCCAGTTTTCGATGGCATCCATAGGCAGCGGAATTTTCACCACAGTGCCGGCAGAGGAAATGGAATCCGGGATCGTAAAGGCCTGCGGGGTCAGCAAGGTCAGGTTGGCGTCCTGGATCAGGCCGGTGCTGTCGGCAACCCAGCTCTGGCTGAGTTTGTAAACGCTCAGTTCCACGGGAAACCTCTGCGCCGGGGAGCGTTTGACCAGAGTCAGTTCCAGATACGTGGAATCCTGGTATCCGCCCGGAATATAGAAATCCTCGGGCAAACTGGTGAAACGCATGACTGCCATGACCTCTTCGCCGCTGTAATTGCCACACAGCAATTTGCTTTCGGTCCCGGTCACCCTGCCGCTGCCGGGAAAACTGTATCCGGTCACGAAAGACGTGCTGTCTGTATAAGTCAGCGGATACACATCGGACCAGTTGTTGCCGGTCGGATTTTTACCCTTGATGCAACCTGTCATTCCCAGCGCCAGCAACAGTGCCGTCAGGGACAGCAGTACAGGGTATAACTTGCGTATGGATATCATATAATACATACCTGTAAAAAAGAGTTTCTCTAATTTAGTCGTACTAGTAGGCAGTGTGGATAAGTGGATTATCGGTCAATCTTTTTTTTAACTCGCTGTCCGTCAAGCCCCAGCAATACGAATTTCTCTGTGGATAAGATGTGGGTAGTTCAAAGGCAAGACGCAGACTTTTGCACACCCGCCAAGAGGCACTTTTTTAAACCGGACTTATCCACACGCATCCACCTGAATTCTTCCACACCTGTAAACATTCGCGTATCGTACAAAGTTAAGCCTTGATGTTTTTAATGAGTTGCTCGATCTGGGAGCGGAAAGCCAGATCTTCGCGGAATTGGTTTTCGATCATTTTCTTGGCGTGCAGGACGGTCGTGTGGTCCTTTCGCTTGTAATATTCCGCGATCTCTTTCAAAGACAGCTGCGGGATGAGCAAATTGGCCAGATACATCGCCACTTGGCGGGGAAAGGAGATGTATTGCTTGCGGGTTTTGTCCACGATCTGCGAGATATTGATCCCGTAAGAGTTGCAGACTTGCTGCGTGATGTTGTCCAGCGATATTTCCTTGCGGTGTTCCGAGATCATGTCGCTGAGGATGTTGCGCACGGTCTCGGTATCCAGTTCGGCAGGATTGAGCTTGTTGTAGGAAGTGTAGGCCAGGATGCGGATCAGCGAGCCTTCCAGGGCCCGCACGCTGGAAAAGATGGATTCGGCGATGAAGGAGATGACCTCGTCGCTGAGTTCGATGTTTTCCGGCTCGGCCTTCTTGCGCAGGATCGCCACACGGGTCTCAAAATCCGGGTTTTTGAGGTCGCAAAGTAAGCCGCTCTCAAACCGCGTCACCAGCCTGTTTTCCAGGTCCGGTATGTCTTTGGGCGGTCGGTCGGAGGTCAGGACGATCTGTTTGCGGGTGTCGAAGAGGGCGTTGAAAGTGTGGAAAAATTCCTCCTGCGTGCCTTCCTTGCGCGAAAGGAAATGGATGTCGTCCACCAGCAGGAGATCCACTTTGCGGAATTTGGCCCGGAAATCCGGCATTTTATTGGAGCGGATGGAATCGATCATCTCATTGGTGAATTCTTCGCTGGTGATGTAATAGATGGAGCAGTTGCGCCCTTCCTGGGAGACGAAATTGCCGATCGCCTGCATCAGGTGGGTCTTGCCCATTCCGCTTTCCCCGTAGATGAAGAGCGGATTGTAGGTGTAGCCTGGCGCTTCGGCAACTGCTTTGGCGGCGGAATAGGCAAAATTGTTGTTCCGGCCCACCACGAACTGCTCGAAGTTGAAACGCTCGTTGAGTTTGGTGTTGAGCATCACGCGGTTGCTGGAATACTCCAGCTGCTGGCTCTTGCCGTTGTTGAGGACGGGCGGCGGGGAGATGAATTTGACGGTGTAACGCTGCTTGTAGAGCGCGTAGGAGATCTCGCCCAAAGTTTCAGTGTAGTTTTGGTTCAGGTAGTTGGCCGCGAATTGCGTCGTGACTTTGACGACCAGGTCGTTGTTGCTGAAATCCACCAGCTTGGTGTCCGAGAACCAGGTCCTGAAACTCTGCTGATTGATGTTCTCCTCAAGCTTATTCAAAATGTTCTGCCAGATGTCCTGATCCATACTCTCTATCCTATTTAAAAACTTATCTTTATCCACACAGGGCCGGGAAGGCTGGATTTATCGCATTCCCATTTTCTAACTTGCTGCGCGGCATTGAATTAAAGGTCTCTCAGCGCTGCTCTTGGTCGTCGGGCCGGAAAAGTTATCCACATGTTATCCACAAAAAACAGGCCGCTCTTTCTAAAACCTGTTCCAGATGCGACCTATGATTTTTCGGCCGGATCCAAGCTCAGCGCCATGGCAGGATTTTCCCGGCGCTTTCTTTTGTCAAGCGGTGAAATCGTTTATCTTATTATCCCGGTAGCGTTTCGCATCGGCTAAAGTAATAGGATGTTTGGTCTTGTGGCAACTTCCCATTTTTTACAGAATCCATCCTTACGCATGCAAGTTCCAATCTTATTAAGGTCTTAAGGAAAAGTGAGTTTATTTTGCCCTGCGTTTTTCCGGATGACTGTAGCAAAAAA
>JAKQNV010000058.1 GCA_029565595.1 Candidatus Cloacimonadota bacterium | reverse complement strand
GCCTTGAGCAGGTCAGCAGCTATTTTGGCTTTTTTCAGGGCTTCGGCTTCCCGGCCGCGGACCCTCTGGAAACCATCGCTGCCGCCGAAGCTAACGCGCACCGTCTGGGTCAGGGCACCTTCCTGGGCCACGATCGAGCCGGAAAGTTGCGTGGTGACCAGTTCCTCGTTGATCTGGGAGCCTTCGCTGTTGAGGAAATACTTGTTGCGGAAGACGTCCGAGTATTGCAGGTCGACGTTGGCCACGCTGGGTTGTTTTAATAACAAATCCGAATAGGCGCGGGCCAGGGCCAGTTTTTCCTCCAGGCCAATCTGGCGCGGATCTTCGGCCAGAGGAGCCTTGACGGTCTCCACGACGCGCGGGGCGGGGGCTATCTTCTTGGGCTCTTTCTGGTTGGCGGCCAGCACCTTGGCGTTCTCCAAAGCGCGGTTGACCGCCAAAGCGGCCTGTTCCGGCTTGGTGAAGCAGACAGTGGCAAAACCGCCGTTTTTCAAGACGCGAAGGACGTAGCCGTCGCCGGTGTTGGAGCCATAGGCGCGGATCTCGCCTTTGCTGAGCAACACGCGGTCGACGTGCTTGGTCTCGTAACGGATGTCAAAATAGTCGGCGTCGAGGTTCGCCGTCATTTTTTTCAGGGTCTCGATCATGGACACTCCTTATATGGCCAAGTCTATGACAAATATGGCATTAGCTGTTCAGACCCGGAAGGCCTTAAAACATACAGACATTGAGCGGAGGCAAGCCCTGGCCGCGTAACTCATACTCCGGCATGAGTTTGAAGACGTGTTCCACGGGAGGGGCCAGTTCCCATCTCTCGCGGGAGGCGGAGTCTGTTTGCGGGAGGGAAACCGCGCAAACCTGCAACGGCTGGAATCCGGGATTGAGGCGGGGCGGGATCTGGTGGTATTCCGGAACCGGCTCGACCGTAACCGGATGATATTGTGGCTTTTGGCCGAAGCGATGTGCGACCGGCCGGTCGTTTTCCAAAACCGGCAGGATGAGGTGGCCGGGGGGAAATTCCTGCGCAACTGACTGGTGATCATAGTATTGCACGTTTGGGTGAGACCGTTCCGCACCAGGTTGGACGTCTGAAGACAGGGCCAGCAGAGCGGAATGTTCTTCCGGCAAGGCCCAGAGGATGCTTTGCCCCCAAGCTTGGTAAGCAGCCAGTCCGGCTGGCGTAAGTTCTATTTCCGTATGGGGTTTACGGCCGAGGAAGGATTTGTGGATCGCAATGAAGCCGTTGTCTTGGAGTTTGTTCAGATGGGTGGTGATGTTTCCGGAAGTCATATTGGTTTCTTTCATCAGGTCGGTATAGTCCATCCTCCGGTTCCTGGCCAGCAAGAAGATGATCATCAAGCGGGCCGGGTTGTGAATGCCGTTGTCCAAGTCGTTGATGCGGTTCAGGTTATCCTGATAAGGCATGACGTTCTCCTTGGCGTAGATTAGATTCAAGTTCAGACAAGTTACTTTGTTTTGCAAAGCAGTATTCCTGTCAAGAACTTTCTCGAAACTACTTTAGGCTCGTGTTTCTTGTGCCTTGGCAGACAATCTGTTGGGAGAAAAATAACCTTTGCACGGCAGCACACAAAGAGGCAGTTGTTACGGAAAATAAGTGACCTGGCTCGCAGTTTTTCCTTGACAGAAATTGGGAAACACTACGGAATGAAGTCCATGAATTTGTATATTTACAAGGAGGTATCATGGCCATATTCAATCCTGAGGGACCAAAACTGAAGTTCATCGTGCGCCAGACCACAGGCGTCGTGAAAGGCAGCTTTTCCGTTTATGTGTACAACAGCGCCAACGTGTTGATCGAAACCCCGATCGACGGGAAGAAATTCACCGATGAGATGAAAAACCGCAAAACAATCCAGACTCCGCCCGCCGACCTGGTGGGAGCCCAGATCGAACTAATCTCGTCCTTCCATTTCGTGGACGACATTGTGAAACAATGCAGCATTGAGATGGAGGTCTTCCAGGACGAGGAAACGCTCTGCCTGCGCAAGAGAACGAGAACTTTTGAATCGTTGGAAAAGATGGAACACATCGTTATCCAATACCGTCCGGGAGGTACCGATTGAAAAAGCGCATCCTCCTCGGTGCCTTGGTCTTGACTCTTCTGGGCGGGCTGGCCGGATTGACTGACGCCGATTACGACAACATACCTCTGAATGACCTCTACCGCATCTACGGAGTCCCGGAGGTCCCGGCCTACATGGTTTTGGGGGTCGAGCCCAGCACGACGCTGCCCCCCATCGACGACAACGGCCTGACCGTCTGCGTTTCCGACTTGGCCACCGGCGAAGCCCTCATCCCGGAAGCCTTTTCGCTGGAGATCGCCCCGATCCTGCTCTACAAGAAGGACATCACCCTGCGCGACTACAACAAAAGCCCGGTCTTCTTCAACTCACGCGTTTCGCTGGCCACCAACTCGCCTGATGACGGCACCCGCCAGGCCGCTCTGGGACTGCGTTTGAAACTTCTTGACCAGGCCGATCCCAAGGGCCAGTTCGACAAAGAGTGGCCGGCCTTCTTTGATCAATACGACCGAGACCTGCGTGACTACATGAACGCCTGGAAGGAAGCGCATCCGGACGACGCGAACGATGAAGAGGCCGTCGAAAACCTGATGTATCAGTTTGACGAGGATTACGGGGTCAACGACCGCCTGAGCGCCATGATCCAGGGCAGTAAAGACCATTGGAACAAGTTGCGCTTGGAACTTTCCACCGCCGTTTCCGCCGTCTCGCCGGATTCGCTGTTCGGCCATGCCAAATTCCAGGCCTGGCAGACCTGGGTATCGCTCTCCAACTCGCTGGGGGGTTCGAAAACCGGGCAATATATCCTCTGTCCTTCGGTCCGGCTTTACCGAGCAGAGGGTAAAACCAATCTGGATCTGAATGCGCCTTTCCGCTTTGTCTGGAAAAGCCCGCTGGTCAACAGCTATTGCGAGCTCCAATACGCCTATTGCGGAAAAGACAAGGCCAGCCTGGGCTCCGGCACGCTGGGGCTCTATTTCCAACTCAGCAAGGGGATCTGGGTGGATTACCAGGCCAGTTACACAGCCGATTTCTCAGCCGGAACCTCCAGCCTGGACCATAACCTGAAGATCAAGTACACGCTGCCCGCCTTTCTGGATTGATCTTCTGTAAGAACAGACTTTTCCCGCGAGGCCCTGAAGCTCAACCGGATCGCTTCTCGTTTACTTCAAACCGGCTTCCCGCCAGTTTGGCAGGAACTCGGCGCGAAGCTAAAAAGAGGCTGGGAACCGGGATTTCAGGCCGGGACGTTCTGGTACAAAAAAGGCCCGCATTCGCACGCCTGATATTCAAAAGGAAGAATAAGCTCAGGGTATCTGCTGTAGCAATTTGCCGGCTTCCTCGACGCTGACCGGATCACCGCTGATCTCCAAACACTTGCCTAGGTATTGCTTCGCTTTTTCTAACTCATTGTTTTTCATGTAGATGGCGCCAAGGTGCAGGGCTATCTCTGCCGGCATCTTTTCCATGTCCTGGAATTTGGGAACCAGATCCAACGCCTCTGCGTATTCTTCGCAGAGATAGAAATACCAAGCCAGGCTGTCCAGATAGTAGGGATTGTCCGGCTCCTGGACCAGGGCCCGCCGAATCAGTTTGGCGGCAGCCTCGCGGTCCTCGCCACCGACCAGCATGTAATATCCCAAGTCATTGCACAGCAGCGCATTATCGGGATAATGAACGATGGCCTCCTCCAGCAATTGGCGGCGCTGCTCTTTCATATCGTGATCGTAACAATACTGCAGGAGGTATTTATAATCCGCGGCGGAGAGGATCCAGCGTTCGCGCAAATATTGGATAAGGTCATATTTGGCAGTAAGATGCACGGTTGAGGCGGAATCCTGCACCGCGACCGCGATGGCTTGCAAATAATCTGCCGGAGGTCCGGCTGGCAGGCGCGTTTCGATCTGCGCGGAAAATGACTTGTAGGCCTCGGATCCAGGTTCCGGCCAGGAAGCCGCCAGATCTCCTCTCACGCCAAAACCGTAATAGGCCAGAATGTCGTCAAAGTATTGCGCTTCACGGAGTTTGCCAATCAAGTCGGCAAGCGGGAACCGATATCCGGCCTGTAGCGAATAGGCTGTGAGCAGGGCGTAGATCGGTTGTTTATCCTCTTCGGGGGCAGGCAGTTGCGCGATTTGCTCGGAGATCTTTTCCAGGATGTCGTAACGCCGGCCGACCAGCGCCGCCAGGCCCACCGCGTTGGTCAGATCCAAATCCTTGGTATCCAAAAAGATAGATGCCTGGGGCAGCAAGATCTCCGGTTGGTTTGACTGCAGCGCCGTATCCACGAACAGCTGGTATTGGGCGCGGTCTTCAGGATAATTCAAACTGCCGAGGTAATCCCTGGCTAGGGCGGTGTCCTGGGAGGCGACGATCGCGTCGACCAGCATTTGATCGGCATCCTCCGAGGGAGCCAGTTCGCGGTAACGCAAAATGGCGCGTTTGGCCATTTCCCTGTCGTAATAGGAATAGATCTGGGAGAGTAGCAACAGGTCGTCGGGGCTGTCCTGTGCCAGTCGCAGGGCGGTTTCCAGGCTTTTTGTGTCCTTGTTGTCATGGTATTTGAGTTCGTTGAGGAAACGCAGGATGCAGGCTTTGGGGCTGGGAAAATCATTCTCCAAGAGGCGCAGGGTCTTCTGCATCCCAGTCGTGTCCTCCACTTCCTCGAAAAAATCATACTGGGCGAAGAGGAGATCGGGATCGGACTCGACGGTGGCTTCGTGGTCCTTCAGCCGTTGTTCCATCTCCTTGTCGGACAATCCCTTCTGGTGATGCAACTGGACTGAGTTGAGCAAATACTGCTTGAGGATCTGTCCGCTGGCACGGTCAAAATCCAGGGCTTTGGCATACAGGGCCTCCGCCACTTGGGCATTGCCCTGGGACTGGAAATATGAGGCGACGGTGTAGTAATAGATGGAGGAGTAGTTGGGCCGCGAATTATCCCGAGCCGGTTCGGGGCCGACATAGGCGCGTTTGGTCATACACGCGCCCAGCGCCAGGCAGAGCGCGCAGCCGCAAAGGAAGCTCCGCAAAGTCCGGCTCACTTCACGGAGAGCGTTTGATCTATCGTGCCAAGTTCGAGCAGTACGGGCAGTTTGTCTCCCTGCGGGAAATAGGCGATGTTGTCCACCAGATAGGCCGTTTTGGTTTTCGCGTGCCAGAAGGCGTAGGTCTGGAAGGCGCCGCCGACTCCGCCGCCGAGGGTTTTGTTAATCCAGTGGCCGTAGATGCGCCAGCCCTCGTAGCCGGCGATTTTGGCCCGCTCGACCTTGTATTTCCCGGGCAGGATCTCGTCCCCGTTGAGGTATTTTTTCCCCAGTTCCTGGCGTTTGGCAAACAGCCAGTTAGCATCGATCTGATCGGCTTCCAGGGGCTCGAAGTGAACCGAGACATATTTGTCAGCTATCTTGGTATTGGGGTTTTGGGGTTGGTAGATAAAGGACAGAAAGCCTCCGGTCCGGTCCTGCTTGAAGAGTTGGTAGACGACGGGGATATTGATCGTGAAGGGCCATTTGTCAAAGAACTTGGCGTCGATCAGGTCAAACGCGTAGGCTTGGGCGCGCAGGCGCAGTTGATAGCGTTCCAGCAGATAGTCAAAGATCTGCTCGGAGCGCTGCCTGACTAGCTGTTGCAACCGCGCGGTATCCGAGGCCAGCAGGTATAGGGCAATCTGGTCGCGGGCATTCTGGTTTTTAGCCACCAAAAGGTCCGCGCCGCTTTTTTTTACCTTGTCCAGCAGGTCCTTGGACAGGGTGTTGCGCAGATAGACGGACACTCCGTCGCCACCGTCCAGCGTGCCCAGAAAGACCAGGTTCTTGAAGGCGGAAAAATCCTTGATGTCGGCAGCCGCTTGGGGAATCAGGTTAAAATAGCGTTCCTCGGTGGTCAGGGTTACAGTGCGGGCGATGGATGAATCGAGGGCGCCGGCGTTGCGCTCCAGATTGGTGCCTCCCGCAAAGAGATAGACATCGTTGTTTTCGCCGAAGGAAACGGGCTTCTTCTCGTCGATGAAACTCGAAAAAGCGGAGGTGGTGGGCGATTCGGGTTTCTGCTTTTCGCAAGCGCCCAGGATGGCCACCAGGATCGCTGCGCCAAGGTAAAACATGCGTTTCATAGATCACCATTCCTTGTGGTTTGGGGGTTGCGGCCGAAAGTAGTTCAGGCCGCTGTAGAGGGTCAGCGCCGCCACCAGGATGAACCACACGTTGGCGGCAAGGATCACGGGTCGCGGGACCTCCGGCAGCCAGGCCCAGAGGGCGAAGGCGAGGATGATCCCGGTCATTTGCAGAAAGGTTTTCCACTTGCCGAGTTTGTCCGCCGGCATGATGAATCCTTTCTGTTTGTAAACTTCGCGCAGCACCGTGATAACCACTTCGCGCAGCGCGATCACGATAAAGATCGGCACAAAGAGCCGGTAGGGCGGCAGCCAGGTCAGGGCCGCCAAAGCCGAAAGTACTAAAAGCTTATCCGCCAGGGGATCGGCGATCTTACCGAAGTTGCTGATCACCTTCCACTTACGGGCCAGATAGCCATCCAGAAAATCCGTGAACGCCGCCACCACGAAGACCAGCAAGGCCCAGGCAATGTGGTTCTTCCCGAGGTCAATAAACGCCAGATAGACAAAGAGCGGGATCAGCAGGATCCGCAATATGGTCAGGGCATTAGGAATCCGCTGCATTGGACCTGTGGTTGATGTCCACGCTGAAAGCCGCGGTGTGCTCCGAGTCCTCCGTCTCCCGCATGTTGTGCAGCATCGCAGTGACGAGTGTCGCGGTCAGGACGACACCGCTTTGGATGCCGAAAAAGCCCCAGCCCACCAGCGGTTTGAGCGCTTTGGCCTGGGTCAGGATGAAATAGACCAAAAGGTTCACGAAAATGGGGACAACCAGCAGCAGCAAGGTCTGCAGGCGGCGGTTGGTGTCGCTGCCCCGCAAGGAATCGATCACCGTGGCCGTGATGCCTTTATTGACCTTGTCTTTCACCAAAAAGAGATACAGGCGGGCGAACACAAAGAGCAGGAACACGATCAGGCAGGTGAAGAGGGTGGAATTGCTCCAGCGGTCGCGGATGAAATCGAGGTCGTTCTTGTATAGTGTCCAGGCGGCTTCCTGATTGTCCACATCCCCCGCGGGAAGGTGGTATTTGGCAATGATATCCAGAGCCTTTTCCCGGGCCGGAAAAGCGGTCAGTTTGGGAACGAAGTTCAGTGTCAGGACATAAGGGAAAGTGTATTCTTCCAAAGTGTTGGGCGCGATGCCGAGCTGGAATTTCTTGAGCAGTTCCTGGGCGGCGATGCTGCCGCTTTCCGAGGTCAGGGACCCGATCTCGGGGATCCCTTTCTGGAGATCCTGGGCCAGGCTGTCCAGAGTTGCGGAGTTATCGCTGTAAACGTAGATCGGGATATCGGAAAGTTGCTGCAGTCTGGCATCGATGCTTTCCTGGTATTGGTAGTGGATATAGGTCCACGCCAGCAGGGTGACCGTGATAGTCGCGAGAATCAGGAAGAAGCGCAGATTCATCGATCGTTTCCTTTGAGCCGTAACCGGCAGATTAGATGCTTTTTGAGACCAGAAGCGGCAAAGAGGCCAATTATGTCAAGCAAACTCTTTGCGGCCCCGTCCTGTAAGGCGGCAATGCGTTTTTCCGGATAGAGCACCAGCGCTTCGCCATGGGGAGAAAGGTTGCGCCGCAAACAGTCCAACACGTCCGCCAGCGTGCATTCCAGTTCGAAGCGGCTGAGGTTCCGGCCCTGATGCGGGCTGTATCTTCCGCTGCCAGCTGGCTGCCAGGGCGGATTGGACACGATCAGGTCGAAAGTTTCTGAGTTTGTAAACTCCCGCAGGTCGCCTCTGGTCAGTTTTATCGGCACACCGCAGCGATGTGCGTTTTCCCAAGCCAGGGTGTGCAAGTTTTCCTGCAGTTCCAAGCCCTCGATCCGCCAACCCGGACGCTGGAGCGCCAGCATGATCCCGAGGATGCCGCAGCCGCTGCCTAGATCGAGGACGTGCAGATCACCGTCAGCATAGAGATCCAGCGCGGTTTGCGCCAGGGTTTGGGAGGCATGGGACACCGGTTGGGAGCGCAGATCCTGCATGATGAAATGCTCCCCCGACGGCAGATCCACGCGGCCCAGGCCGTTCAGCGCGAGATCTCCAGCATTCGTTGCAGCGATTTGAGCGCTTTGGCGGCGATTTCGGGCGGCACCTGTACTTCGAACTGTTCCTTTTCCAGGGACTCCAGCAAGTTGTGCAAGTCGATCTTGGCCATGTTTTTACACCTGGCGCGGGTATTGAGCGCCACGATCTGTTTTTCGGGATAGATATGTTTCAGATAGTCCGTAAAGGTCGCTTCGGTGGCGATGATCAGCTTGTCGTGCTTTTTGGTATATTCCAGCATTCCGCCGGTGGAAAGCACGTGGCCGGCCGCCTCCACGATGTCGTCGTCGCATTCGGGATGCGCCAGCAGCGTGTAATCTGGGTATTTCTGGCGCAAGCGCTTGAGTTGGGAAGTCTCGAAACCCCACTCGTGTATGGGGCAGTAGCCCTCCCAGGCAATGACTTTCCGGCCGCTGCGTTTGGCGGCCCAGGTGGCCAGATGCACGTCCGGGACGAAAAGCAGCGTCTGGCTGGCCGGAAAGGACTGCATGACCTTCACGGCGTTGGAAGAGGTGCAGCAGACATCGCTTTCGGCCTTGACGGCGGCTGACGAATTGACATAGCAGATTACTGGAGCGCCGGGATGCTGGGCTTTGAATAGTCTGAGCTGCTCCACCGTGATCATGTCCGCCATCGGACAGCCGGCGTCCTGGGCGGGCAGCAGGACTTTGGCCTCAGGATTGAGCATGGCCGCGGTTTCCGCCATGAAGCGCACTCCGCAAAACACGATCAGTTTAGCTTTGCTTTGCTGCGCCAGGATCGATAGTTGGAGCGAATCGCCCCGGTGGTCGGCCAGATCCTGGATCGCCACAGCCTGGTAGTTATGCGCCAGGATGACCGCTTTTTTCTGGATCCGCAGGGCGTTTATCTTTTCGGCAATAGTCATTTCATCATTCTCCGTTTCAACTTCCGGTATGGCCGAAACCGCCGTCTGAGCGGCAGCTTCCGCCCAAGGTATCGCTTTCTTCAAATTGCACCTCAGCCACGGGACACACCACGAGCTGGGCGATACGCATGGCCGGTTTGACTGTCACCGGCTCAGTGGACGCATTGACCAGAATGACCTTGATCTCTCCGCGATAATCGGAATCGACGGTGCCCGGGCTGTTCAGGATCCCCAAACCAAGGTTCAGGGCCAATCCACTGCGTGGACGCACCTGGCCTTCAAAGCCGGGAGGGATTTCCAGGGCCAGGCCGGTCGGAACAGCTGTCCGTTCCCCCGGTTGCAAAATAAGGTCGGCGTCCAGATCCGCGCTCAGGTCGCAACCCGCGCTGTGCTCGGTCATCCTTTGCGGCGGCCGGGCCGAAGAACTGAGCAATTTGAACCTGACGGTCATGATTTGCGCGTGAGCAGGTAGTCCGCCAAAATGTCCAGCATCAAAGCTTTCTCCCCCAGCGGCGCGATGGCGGCCTTGGCCTCGGAGATCAGTTCCTGCGCGCGGCGTTTCGATTCGGCCAAACCGTAGACGGAAGGATAGGTCGCTTTGTGCACGTGGGCGTCTTTGCCAACGGTTTTTCCCATTTCATCGGGATCGCCTTCGATGTCGAGCAGGTCGTCCACGATCTGGAAAGCCAGGCCGATTTTTGCTCCGAAGTCTTCGATGGCGGCCAGCTCGTCTTTGGGCGCGCCGCCGGCAACCGCGCCAAAGCGCAGACAGAGCTGGATCAGCTTGGCGGTCTTGTTTTTATGGATGTAGTCGATGGTCTTTTTGTCCACTTTTTTGCCCTCGGATTCCAGATCGACCATCTGACCGGCGATCAAGCCCTTGACGCCGCACTGCTCGGCCAGCTCGCGCACAAACTGGACGCGGTGCTCGGCTTTGATCTCGGCGTAGGTGATGAGTTCGAAAGCGCTGATCAGCAGGGCATCCCCGGCCAAAAGAGCTTCCCCTTCACCGAAGAGGGCGTGGCAGGATTTTTTGCCGCGGCGGTATTCGTCGTTGTCGATGTCCGGCATGTCGTCGTGGATCAGCGAAAAGGTATGCAGCATCTCGATCGCAGCGGCCACGGGAGTGATCTGTTCCACGTTTTCCTGATACATTTGGTAGGCGCACATCGTGAGATAGGGACGCAGGCGTTTACCGCCGGCGAAAACGCTGTAACGCAAGGCTTTGTGCGTGTTCTTGGGATACTCGTCCTTGCGCGGGAGATAACGGTCAAGGATGATGTTGACCTGTTCCTGTTTCTCTTTCAGGTCCTTTTTCAGGCGCACTTTCCTATCCATCTTGACGTTCTCCGTTTTCGGATTGCTTGATGCGGGCATTGAGCAGGTTGATCTTCATTTCCGCGGTTTCCATGTTTTTCTGGCACAGGTGCAGGTATTTGATCCCTTCCTCGTAGAGCGCGATCATCTCGTCTAGGGTCAATTCTTCGTTGCCCATGCGCTCGACGATCTTTTCCAAGGCCGTCAAAGACTGCTCGAAAGTGAGTTCCTTCTCTTCCTGAGGCTCGTTCATATATCAAACTCCCAAAAAGTTGTTAATATGCTAGTTTGCTTCATATGTGAGCGGATAAAATCTGTCAAATGTTATTTCGAGAGGATGGCCAGGACCCGACCCGAAGCCAGCTGGATCTTCGCGCGTCCGGATGTGACCCGGTTGCTCATCCCGCGCGGCCGCAAAGGCGATAGTTCCACGCCCGCCAGAGGATATTCCAGACCCTCGGAGTCTTGGAAGGCAGCTTCGCCCTCCCAAGCCAGCAGCGATAGCAAAAAGCCCGCGCACCCTTTCAAAACCGTCTTGGCATCCAGAAAGAACAACTGTTGCCGTTCCGACTCCAGCCTGCCCCGGACACAGTTTTTGGCGATAAAAGCGAGGTTTTGCAGCAAAGCCAGCGTGTGGTCAAAACGCCCCGCCAGGCCGTTGCAGATCACGATTTCAGCCACATTTTGCTCCAGGCACCAGAGGATTGCCAACTCCGTATCGGTCTCGTTCTTCGCCTGGTGATACTTTTTTTGGGGCACGGAGGCGTATTCCGCCAGCAACTCTGGCGACGCGGAATCCAGATCGCCGATGATCAGATCAGGAGTCAGACCCAGCGCGTGGATCCGCTCCAAGCCGCTGTCCACAGCCACGATGAGGTCGTTTTGCGGATCGAGGGAGGAATAGGTTGAAAATATCTCCGCCGGGCTGGTGGAAGTGAAAAGCCAGGCGGTCGGACGCTCGGATGTCATTGGCCGAGGCCGGCTCTGGAATCGATGCGATTGAGGTAGGGTGAGGGATTGAGCGCTTCGCCGTTGCGCGAAACCCCGTAATGCAGATGCGGCCCCGTGGAAAGCCCCGTATTGCCCATCAGGGCGATGATCTGGCCTTTGTGCACGGCCTCGCCGGACTTGACTTTGATGCTGTAGAGGTGGCCATACAAGGTCCGGTAGCCGCTGGTGTGCGAGATCGTGACGATTCTTCCAAAACCGGGTTCAGCGTCGGCTTTGGCGACCACTCCGTCCGCGGTGGCATAAACCGGGGTGCCGGTTTTATTCGCGATGTCGAGGCCGGTGTGGAATTCCAGTTCGTCGGTCAGGGGATGGATGCGGTTGCCCCAGCCGTCGGAAATAACTCCGAAGGTGGGATAGATGGAGGGAATGCCGTCCCCGCGCTTGTCAAAACCCTTGGGGAGATCCAGCTGCACCACGGCGTAGGCGAGGTTGAAACCCAGGCTCAGCTTGATCCGGACCAGTTTCTGCTCCACCGCGCTGAGTTTGGCTCCCAGGCCGGGATTCACCTGCAAGTGGTTTTTGCCGGAGGGCCCGCCGCCGCCAAAATAGGGAAAATCCTGCTCTTCGGCAGGGGGCTTGATTTTCAGGGTGTCCAAGCGCGCGCTGATGGAGTCGAGTTCCGCCGAGTATTTGTCCACTGTATCGCGTAAAAACTTGTTTTCGGTTTCCAGTTTTTTTACGCGTTCGGAATCGCCTGCTCTCTTGCCGCGAAAGGCGAAAGCGCCCAGATAGACCGCCAGTCCGGCCAGCAGCAAAACGATCAGCAGCAGCACGCCTTTGCGCAGCGTGACGCTGTGTTTGCTGCCCTGGTTGTCCAGGATCAGCCGGATCCGCCGGTCGGGTTGCGCTTCCGGCTCCCAATCCTTAAAGAGATCGTTTTCGTTCATCGGCTGGGCCGTTCACTCCATCTTTTTTACAATAACTTATAACTGTATGCAAAAAATAGCCCAGTTTCCAGAGAAAAAGGAGGATAACTCCGGGAACGAGGCTGAAAGTGGCATCCCGTAGGGGAATCGAACCCCTGTTGCGTGACTGAGAATCACGAGTCCTGGGCCACTAGACGAACGGGACAAAAATGCTGTCAAATCTCCAGATTAAAATGGCGACCCCTAGGGGAATCGAACCCCTCTTACAAGAATGAAAATCTTGTGTCCTAACCGATAGACGAAGGGGTCGCTATATGGTGATCCAGGTTGGACTCGAACCAACGACTCTCTGCTTAAAAGGCAGATACTCTACCGCTGAGTTACTGGACCTTTTTTTTCAGTTTAAGCCAAAATTTCCAGAGCCCTTTTACTGTCAAGATAATTATGGACAGGGATCAGCAACGCCGGCAGTGAGGGAATTTTCGGGGTTTTCTACTATCTCAGGGAAAAAAGAGCGCTCCGGACAGGAGATGTCCTTCTCAGAAATATTCTACTGTTTTCATCGGATATCCAGTGAAACAGTTTCACTTTCGTTGCCAATCGCTGTTTTTGTATAGGCCTCATTATCAAGGTTTTGGCAAATCCCGTAGCATGCCTTTTGTAGATCCAACAGCTGGCCTAAAATGTGAATATTCAATTGATCACAATGCGATTTCTGATATAACGGGTCATAGACAAATCACATCCCTGCTCTCAGGAGTTCCAGCGCTTTGGCCAGTTCGGGATCCCTGCCTTGCACGTAATCTTGCAATGTGCGTCGGACCAGGATGTCGGGCTGTATGCCGCGGGTGAAAAATCTGCTGTGGTCGGCGTTGCGGACCAGCATTCCGGTCCAGTAGGCATTCATTTTTCCCGGCAGGGGGGTGAGGACTACGTTTCCGTTGGCCCCGACGGTGGGTTGGCCGACGAGTGTGGCCAGGTGGTTGTGTTGGAGCACGGCCAGGCAGGACTCGCAGTAGCTTTGGCTTTCGCGGCTGCAGAGGGCGACCACTCGGGCGGAAATGTGGGGTTCGGCGGGTTGAAGGCCCCAGGTGGGGGCGTCTTCGTGGTGCCGCGGCAGTTCTTCGTTGGGGCGGATATAGCGCTTGATATAGGTGTAGCCCAGCGAGTCGGGGCTGGTCAGAAACTGGCGGAGAAACCCATAAGAGACGGAAGGGTAGTAACGCAGATCGAGGATCAGCCCTTTTGCCGCCAGGATCTTGGGCATCGCTTCGGCGAGTTCATCGTCTGAAAGCAGGTTCAGGTTGAGGTAGAGGATGCCGTCGCCGTGGTCAACAACCTTGTCATTCTGGGTTAACCAGCGCCAAGACTCATATTTGGCGAAGGGCAGGCTGAGTTCGAGGCGCTTCTTGTCCGGAGTGCGAAAAGCGAAAGTCGCCACGGAATCGGGGTAAGGGCTCAGCTGGCTATGAAAAAGGCGCAGGGCTGTGGTCTCGGGATTTGACGAATAGTAAGCAGGCCAGGCCTCGCGCATCAATTTGGCAAAGGGTTTGCCGTTCATCGCAAGAACCTCGGAGCCGGCGGGTATGGCAGGTGGATCTCCCAACGCCTTGGAGACGATCCATTTACCGTCGAGCAGAATGGCGTTGAAGGGTGGTCTGGCACCGTTGTTGGATTTGTCTGTTAAATAAGCGTGGCCATCCTCGGTTTTACACATCAGACGGCGGAGGACGAGCTTGTATTCCTGCCAGTCTTTGGCGCGCAGGCAAGCAGCCAGGGTTTTGGGCAGTTCAGCCTCCCAGTCAAGATAGCCGTATTCGAAACAGGGAAAAAAGAACTGGAGCTCGGTCCAATACTTGATGATCCCCGCCAGCCAGACATTGTGGTCGCTGCGATCGTCGATTTCGATCCTGGCCAGTTCACTGCGAAGAGCGTTGAGGGCGGTTGTGTCGCAGACGGGGTAAGTGCGTTCGGCATCGCATTGCAGGACCATCGGGAAGCGGCAATTGAGGCCGCGGACCAGGGGTTTGTCCAGCAGTTCGCCCCAGGGCAGTTCTTCGTCGAAGATCCTGTCGATGAGTCCGAGCGTGAATTCCTGCTCCGGCGGGGATTTGCGGATGGCGAGCAGCCTGCCTTCCGGGCTGTCTTCCACCGCGAGTTCCACTTTGTTGCCGCGGGCGCCGCGATTGGGCAGAAAATTGAGGTTGAATCCACGGGGCAGGCCACCGGGGATATCGTCCTCAAAATCCGCCCTGAATACACTCTGCCAAGCTCCATCAGCCCATTGCTCGACATTGAGGTCGTCGAACTGGAGGCTGTGGAAATTGGACATGCCCAGCCAGAAGGGCTCTTGATCGTCACCTTGGGAGGTGAGTTCGTAACTTTTGACAGACCAGCTTTCGCCGGAGAGGGAATCCTCAATCACATTTCCTCGAAAGCCGGCGTAAACATAGGTTGCGAGGCTGTCGCCCTCGGGTTGGCGGATCCGGAAAGTGGCGCGGAGCCTGGGTTCTGGACCGGCGAAAGGCGTTAATCTGGGCATCAAGGTGGACCAGGAAAAATCGTAATCGGGGTAGTTGCGGACCTTCTGGGGGCGGTTGGTCCGGATGCTGATATAGACCGACGCTTCGCCGGTGTTTTCATATCCTGAGTATTGCCAGAAAGCCTTGGCGCGGCCGGGGACCGGGTCAGAAGGAACCAAAACAGGAGCTCGCCGGCCATAAAGCTGGAGTTCCGGCACCAGCGGGCGGAAAAGTTCCAGCAGCCTGGTTTGCAGCTCGCGGTCATCGCCGGCGGTGGAGACCAGTCTGGAGCCGTGGACGGCAAATCTGTCCCAATCGATGTCCTGAGCTTCATCTGCGGGATACCAGTGGCGCACGTATCCCCAGAGGCGGGTGAAAGCGGTGAGGTTGCGGGCCTGGGTTTGTTCCGAAACGGTTTTGCCCAGGCAGATTCCGGAGAGAAGCGCCAGCAGCGCGATACACTGCGTGGGTTTACGCATAAGTTACTCCTTTTCCCAAGCGGGATTGGACAAGATTGAGACTTTTTGCTAAGGGAATATTTTTCGGTATTTTGTCAAGTTGTTTGCTGAAACCTGGAAAGCAGACTCAGCGGCAGCATCGTGCGGGGAGCGTGCTCCAGAAGTCTGATGCAGCATACTCCGTTGCATCTTGCCAATGAAATTCAGAGATAAAATCCGTATTTCCAGCCCGCCTCCCTCCTGGTGATCAATACGGTATCAATACGGGATCATTACGGGTTTCATCCGTATTGATCCCGTATTGATCCCGTAATGATAGGGAGAGCCATGTCAGGGTGGTCTTTGTAAAGATATTATTGGCAATAAGATGGGAGAAAGTGGCGAATCCGGGGATTAGTGCCGGTCTACGCTCCATTCCTGATTGCCGTAAAGCAGCCAGGCTCCGAGGTCGTAGCGGAAATAAGAAGCGTCACCCTGCGTTTCCGGCTCCGGATAGCTCAGGTTTCCGGTGTTGGAGGTGAAGGTCATCAACATGTGCACCACCGCGTAATCCCCGTCCACATCCACCTGCGTGACCTCGCAATCGAGCAGTTCGTACTGGGCACGCCGTTGCAGCCAGAGGTCGCGCAATTCCTCGCGGTAGATGCCGTTGTGCCGGAAATCGGGGTGCACGTGCGCCATGATGCCTTCAACGTCGTTCCAACTGAAATCGTGAGCGATGTCGTAAATGACGTTCCGGATCTCGGTTTCATCCTGGTCCTGGGTTTCCGTGTCGCAGGAAAGCAGGGCCAGCAGCAAAAGACAGAGCAGGATCAGCGCTTTCTTCATTCGGCCGGGGCCTTCGCTTGGGCTGTAAGTTCAAGCCCGACCAGCGTTTCCACGTGCCAGGTCTGGGGAAACATGTCACAGGGCCGGATCAGGTTAATCCTGTATAATCCGCTGTCCAGCAATATTTTAAGATCTCTGTACAAAGTGATTGGCGAGCAGCTGAGATAGAAAATTCTGGGTATAGCTGCGGAGGTGATCGCCTGCAAAGCCTGCGACTGCACTCCGGAGCGCGGCGGATCGAGGATCAGCACCTGGGGGCGTTCCGCGTTTTCTGCGTTTGCAGTTCCCAGCAAAGCGGGCAGGGCGTCCTCGGTTTTGGCGCAGAGGAAACTGGCGTTGGCGATCTTGTTTTGCTCCGCGGTAAATTCCCCGTCGGCAACCGCGGCGGGATTTTCCTCGATGCAGAGGACCTTCTTCACGCTGCCGGCCAGGCACAGGCCAAGGGAGCCGATGCCGGCAAAGGCATCGTAAACGACATCATCCGGTGAAAGCATCCCGCTCAAAATGCCGATGATCCGCTCCAGCAAGGGTGTATTCACCTGCCAGAAACTGCGGTAGTGGATGCGGAAATTGACGCCGCCCGCTGCGTCAAACAGCCAGGGCTCGCCCCAGAGCAGCTTTTCCTCGCGGCCCAGGATCACATTGCCCCGTTCGCGGTTGATGTTTTGCACGATACCGCACAATTGGGGAAACTCCGTCGTCAATTGCTTTACGAGCAGGTTGGAAAAGGGCAGTTTGCCGCTGCGCGTGACCAGAATGAGCTGCACTTGCTCCAAATCCCTTGAACAGCGAAAACCGATATGCCGCAAAGTGCCGCTGTGCGAGATTTCGTCGTAGGGGCTGACGCCCGTCCGGTACAGGATTTCCAGGCATCGCTGCGCGATTTTGTCAAACAGCGGCGGATGGAGCAAACAGCTTTGATGCTGCACGATATGATGCGACCATCGCGCGAAAATTCCGCAATGCAGGCCCTTTTCGTCGCCTCCCACCGGCAGGAACGCTTTGTTGCGGTAATGGATCTGCACCGGCGAGGCCTGCGTTTCCGGAATTTCGACCTCCGGCGCCAGCGGCTGCAGCAGTTCGCTGAGCAGCTCACGTTTGTATCTCAGCTGCCAGGGATAATCCAATTCCAGCCAGTCGCAGCCCCCACAGGGATCTTCGCCGCCGAAAGCTGCGCAGCGGGAAGGAATCACGCCCTCCCCCCGGCGCAGGAAATTTTCGGCCTGGGCAAAGGCGACATCCTTGCGCTCGCGCAGCAGCCAGGCTTCGATTTCGTCACCCGGAACCGCGCAGGGCACGAAGACAGCCTTGCCTTCGTGGTAGCCAAGGCCGTACCCTTCGAGGGCGAGTTTTTCTATTCGGAGCGGAAAAAGCCTCTTCACGCCATCATTTTTTGCAGGCGTTCTATCCGTTTTTCGATCGGAGGATGCGTGGCGAATAACGACAGAACCTGGGTGCTGTTGATCTTAGCCAGGGCAAACGCATCTTTCCGGACGGTGTGGACGTGCCCGCCGCTGATTTTTTCCAGGGCGCTGATCATGTTGGCCGGGCCGGTAAGCTTGGCGGAACCGGCGTCGGCGATGAATTCCCGGTGCCGCGAATGCGCGCACAGGGCAATGTTGGCCAGCACCATCAAAACGTTTTGAATGATCATGGCGATCGCGGACTGGCCGGCGTTGTTCATCAGACCGCTGCTGCCGCTGTTTTCGTCCCGGCTGCCCCGCCTGGCGCTGAGAACTGCGGCGATGATGTTAGCCAGGAAAAGCACGAAGGTGTTGACAGTGCCCATCAGCAGGGTTGTGGTGACCATGTCGCCCTCGATGATGTGGGTCATTTCATGTCCGGCCACCGCCTCCAGCTCTTTTTCGTCCAAGTTGTCCATGATGGCGCTGGAAAAGGCAATCAGGGACTTGTTTTTTGAGGCCCCGGTGGCAAAGGCGTTGTTGTCCGGGGATTGGTAAACGCCAAATTCCGGCATCGAGATGCCCTTGTGGGAAGCCATCTTTTCAATTGTGTCGTAAAGGTACAAAGCCTTGCCGGACGCTGTTTCGCGCGTCAGGGGCTGGATCTTGTAGGACGATTTCGCCATCGCCTTGCTGGCAAAAAGCGAGATCACCGCGCCGGCGAAACCAAAAATGGCGCAATAGACCAACAGTGATGCCCAATCCTGGGTCTGCAGGCCCAGAAGTTGCATGATAACGCCCAGCACAGCCAGGACCAGGATGTTTACGGTGAGGAAAAGTCCCCAGCGTTTGATGATAGCCGTCATTAGAGTTCTCCTTATCTATTTTAGCATTAGCATTTTACGAGTCTGTGTGAAAGTGCCGCAACGCAGACGATAGAAATAGATCCCGCTGCCGGCCAGGTTTCCGGAAGCGTCTTTGCCATCCCAATTAACAGAATGGTCTCCGGCGGTAAGCGGAGCTTCCAGCAGGACACGCACCAGCTGGCCTTTCTGGTTGAAAATCTCGATCCTGGCCGGACCGGCTTCTTTCAGGGAAAATCCGATCTCTGTGCGCGGATGGAAGGGATTGGGAAAATTGCCTTTGAGTGCCGTTTCCCCAGCAGCCGGAGGATTTTCCGGATTGGCGCTGTAGCTGTAGGTAAAAGTGTTTGACATCGGGCTTTCCACCGTACCGAACATCGCCGTGGCCACATATTCATAGGTTCCGGGCGGTACGTTGTCCGTCCATTCTGCCGTCAGGCTTGCCGGCTGTTCGCCGATAAACACGTTATTCCGGTAAAACCTGTAAGCGGTAAGACCTTCGGGGATAGTGCTGAAATGAAAAGCCAGGTAAGACGCGTCAAGAAAGACCGTGTCCGGCTCTTCAGGCACCGCAGCGCCTCCCAGATAAGGCGCAGCGACCTCTGAGAGTTGAAAATCGTCAATGTCGCGGGCCGTGAAGTAATTGCCGTCAGTCCGGGAATTGGGAATGCCGCAGATGTTCAGCAGGTTCGTGTAAACCGGTATGCCGATGTAGTCAACATCGTAAAAAGTGGTGCGGAAATCGACGTTGAACTCCTCATCCGGATCCGTCAGGCTGTAAACCGTGCCATTGGCGAAATTGCCGGTGGGAGTGACAAAGCCGACATCAGTAAATTTGATCAGGCGGGATTCGTAGGCCTCGAAATTGGTGTTGAAATCCTCCAGCGATATGCTCGCGGGGACGATGGCATTGCCGGTGGAGCTGGGATTTCCGGGATCCTGCGCCGGCACGAATTCCAGCATACCGCCGAATTCGTTGAGGGTTCCGGTCAGGTTGGCGATCCCGTCCCCGGCCTGATAGGCGTAGGTGATCACGCCGTTGGGATCGTCTATCAAAATGCCCGCTGCGCTGTCCTGCGCGAATTTCTGATGGCGATAGGACTGCGTGAAAGAAACCAGGATCTCGCCGGTGACGCAATACAGCCCTTGCAATGGTGACTGGCGCAGGGCGGAAAGGCTGGCCACATTGACCGGGAAAGTGTAGATGGCAGTGCTGACCGCGGAAGGCACTCCGCCCAGATAGGCGATGGCCTTGAGCGTAGTATTGGTCGAGACCGGGATCGGCGTGAAATATTCCAGTGAATTCATGCTGGGCGTGCTGCCGTCGGTGGTGTAATTGATCGAAGCGCCCGCCGTGGCGCAGGAAATCACAACGGAGATGGGCGCGAAATAGTTACCTTGGGGAGGGTTGAAGGTCGGCGCAGAAACGGTCCCGGCAGGATCGGCGAAATCGCTGAGCCAGCGCGGGGTGAAGAAGTTTCCGTCCGTCCGCGCATTGGGTATTCCGGTGATGTCTTTGGGAGTCGTCGGAACTGGTGTGTTGATGTAATCGACGTCGTAAAAGGTGGTGCGGATGTTGTAATCCGAATCCGGATCCGAGGTGGCATAGACGGTGCCATTGGCGAAATTGCCGGTCGGATTGGCGAAGGTTACGTTCATCACCTTGATCACCCTGGATTCATAAGTGTCGAAGGCGTTGGTCAGGTTATCGTAACTGATCTCGATCGGTGTGATCGTGTTTCCGGTCGAGGTCGGCTGGCCGGGATCGGATATCGGAACAAACTGCAGCATGCCGCCGTATTCGCTGATTTTTCCGCTGAGGCCGCTAATGCCGTCGCCTACGTTATAGTTGGTGGTGATGACTCCAAACTGGTCGTCGATCAGGACTCCGGCGCCCGTGTCCTGCACGAATTTCTGGTTGCGGAAGCTTTGTTTGAAGGTTAGCTCGGCTTCACCCGAAACGGTGTAAACCGTTGTTCCGTCGGCCGGCGAGGCCCTCAAGGCAGTAAGGTTCGCCACCGTCACAGGAAACGCGTAAACCGCGGTCGCCACCATGCTGTTCGACATTCCCGGGGCCGTGGCAATGGCTTTCAGGGTGGTGGAGGTGGCGATGTTCAGGGGTATTGTATAAGGCGTGGAGGCAGGCGTGGGCGTGGTTCCGTTTGTAGTATAAAAGATGCTGGAGTTGGGGGTGGAGCAGGTGATGGTCACCGTCTGGGGTGTGGCGTAGGAACCGCCGGGAGGGCTGAACACAGGGGTGGCGACGGTGTTTCCCGCTACTCCGGTGATGCGGATATTGTCGAAGCGGTTGTTTCCGACAGCCGAGGCGGCGCCGGTAAGCACGATGCGGATGGCAAAATTGGGGTTGTTGCCAATTCCCTGAATACCAGAAAAGTCACTTGTCACAAGCTGCGTGGCCACCCAGTTATTCTCATAGGCGGAGATATTCACAGTCTCTTTCGTGAGCCAGTCGGTGCCGTTTACCGTGTATTTGATCTCCTGCGTGGTGAAGCCTGTTGAAGTCTTCCGGGTGGGATAACTGAGCACAACGCTGTCGTAGCCGACTGTCGGCACGCTCAGGGTGAAATAGGCGCCGTTGTTCACGTTGTCCAGGCCTCCGCGTGGACAGAAACTGCCGCCATTGACCTCGCCGTCCGTTCCGTTGATGGTGGTTCCGGTGAAGGAAAAGGCTTCGGTGAAGGTGTAGGTGAGCTGCGCTGTTCCGATATTAGAGGGGATAGGTTGTGCCCAGCTTTGATCGGTAGCCGGAGGGTTGGTGTTAAAATTCCAGTAATAGACCAGATTCTGGCCATATACCAAGCCAAGTGCCAGGATGGCAGCAAGTAGCAGGATCGTCTTTTTCATGATCTCTCCCCAAATTCGTTATGTTTCTCTTTGCTATTTATTTATTGCTTCCCTGGGAAGACCGGATGGCCTAGGGAGCAGAAATAAGGTTCTATTTTATCATTAATCTGATTGTTCGAAATCAGGCAAGAAGAATTTTCACCATCTGATTCTTGTTCCGCGGTATTGGCTCTGGAACCTGACTCATCCGCTTCCCTGTTGTTTCCCGCAGAGTTCCTGCCCAGCCGACGGGAACTCGGCAGGAAGCAGGAAAGTAGCTGACAATCTGGGCGTCGGGGCCCAGTTTTGCGCTTGACAAATACGCTTGTCGCCAAATATCGGCCCAGTAAGTATGTACGAATGCCCGTTGCAAAAATAGTTCGGGCCTAAGGATGACAAACATGGAATATCCCTTTTGCGAGATCGAACCCAAATGGCAGAAGATCTGGCGCGAACGCAAGATCTTCAACCCCGGCGACTTTTTTGCCAAGCCGAAGTACTACGTTTTGGCCATGTTTCCCTATCCCTCCGGGATCCTCCATTGCGGCCACGCCTCAAATTACTCGATCAGCGACGCCATCGCCCGCCTGAAGATGATGGAAGGCTATCAGGTCATGCAGCCCATGGGCTATGATTCCTTCGGCATGCCGGCCGAAAACTTCGCCATCCAGCACAATTCCCATCCCCGCATCACGACGGAGGAAAACATCGCTGCCATGCGCGCCCAGTTCGATTCCATGGGCTTCGGCCTGGACTGGGACCGCGAGGTCAGCACCTGCCGTCCCGAGTATTACAAATGGGGCCAGTATCTCTTTAAAAAACTCTACGAAAAAGGCCTGGTTTACCGCAAGAAATCCTGGCAAAACTGGTGCGAGGACTGCCAGACCGTCCTGGCCAACGAACAGGTGGAAAACGGACGTTGCTGGCGCTGCAGCGGCGAAGTGACGCAGAAGGAACTGGAACAGTGGTTCTTCCGCATCACAGAATATGCCGAGGAACTGCTCGATTTTTCCAAGATGATCGACTGGCCCGAGCGTGTGATCACCATGCAGAAAAACTGGATCGGCAAGAGCGAAGGCACCCTCATCGATTTTCCGCTGGAAGACGGTTCTGCCGACATCAGTGTCTTCACCACGCGCCCGGATACGGTTTACGGAGTCACCTTCATGGCGCTGCCACCGGAGCATCCTCTGGTCCAGAAATGGCTGGCCGAGGATCCGGACAACGCCACTCTGCACGCTTTTTGCCACAAAGTGATCAACGAAGACAAGATCCTGCGCGGCGCCGAGGACACCACCAAGGAAGGTGTCTTCAGCGGACATTATTGCCTCAATCCGCTCAATGGCAACAAGGTCCAGATCTGGATCACCAACTACGTGCTGATGGACTACGGCACCGGCGCCGTGATGGCCGTTCCCGCGCATGACCAGCGCGATTTCGAGTTCGCCAAAAAGTATGGCATTCCGCTGCTGCTGGTCATCCAGAATCCCGAGCATAATCTGGTTCTGGAGGCCATGGCCGAGGCCTACGTCGAGCCTGGAGTGATGGTCAATTCAGATCCTTTCGACGGCCTGGCCAGCGAGGAAGCCAAAGCCGCCATCTCCAAGTTGCTCGAAGAAAAAGGCCGCGGAAAGGTTACCTGCACCTATAGACTGCGCGATTGGGGCATCTCCCGCCAACGCTACTGGGGCAATCCCATCCCCGTGATCCATTGCCCGCATTGCGGAATTGTCCTCGTCCCGGACGAAGATCTGCCTGTCCTGTTGCCGGACAACGTCCAGGTGGGCAAAACCACCAGCAATCCGCTGCTTTCCGTGCCGGAATGGTTCAACGTCAAATGCCCGAAATGCGGCGCCGGCGCCAAACGCGAGACCGACACCATGGACACCTTTGTGGACAGCGCCTGGTACTACGCGCGCTACGCCGATCCCCACAACGGCCGCGAGCCCTTCGCTCCGGACAAGGCGAATTTCTGGCTGCCGGTGGACCAATACATCGGCGGCATCGAACACGCCGTCATGCATTTGCTTTACGCCCGCTTCATCGGGAAATTCATGCGCGACCTGGGCTGGCTGGAATGCGACGAACCCTTTTCCCGCCTGCTCACCCAGGGCATGGTGACCAAGGACGGCGCCAAGATGAGCAAGTCCAAAGGCAACATGGTCGATCCCGGATACATCATCAACCGCTTTGGGGCCGACACCCTGCGCGTGTTCCTGCTCTTCGCCTCGCCGCCGGATAAGGATTCCGAATGGAGCGACGACGGCATCATGGGCGCTTTCCGGTTCCTGAACCGCGTCTGGCGCCTGATCACGGAAAACCTGGATGCCATCAAGCGCGGCCTAGCCCTCACCGCCGGCCCGGAAGACGTTTACGGCCAACTGCGCGACCTGCTCTACAGCTCGCACAACACGGTCAAAAAATGGCTGGACGACTGCCAGAACCGCATGCAATACAACACCGCCATCGCCGCCGTCATGGAACACCTGAACCACTGCATCTCTGTCAAAGATCCCGCCAGCCTGTCCAAAGCTGACCTGGCGGTTTACGCCGAAGCCTGCGGCATCATCCCGCAATTGCTTTATCCCTTTGCGCCCCACATCGCCGAAGAACTCTGGCAACTGCTGGGATTTTCACAATTGCTGCACGAATCCGGCCTGCCTAGCTACGAAGAGAGTTATCTGATCCGCGATAAGGTCACCTACGTGGTGCAGATCAACGGCAAACTGCGCGGCAAGCTGGAAGTTTCGCCGGATATCGATCCCGAGGAACTGAAAACTCAAGCCCTGGAAGTGGAGAACGTCA
>JAKQNV010000002.1 GCA_029565595.1 Candidatus Cloacimonadota bacterium | reverse complement strand
TTCAATCCCTGCGCCCGGCGGCACCCCAGCCGTGAGGCGGTGCGGCATGGTTTTTTCGGCGTGGCGCCAACGGATCCGCTTGCTGGGGATCGTGCTGATCCTCTGGCGCTGGTGGTCCACTCCCAAAGGGCGTATCTGGAGGGACCGGAATATCGTGAAGATCCCGGTGGTCGGCCCACTCATCCACAAGATGAGCATCGAGATCTATTTCCGGGTCTTCGGCACTATATACAGCGGAGCCGGAGATAACATCGAAACCATCCGGGTGGCGGCGGAAGCCTGCAGAAACGGCTGGATGGAGGACCGGATAAAACGGATAACCATTCCGCTCATGCTGCGCGAAGGCGAAACCTTCGTGCCGGCCATGGAAGCCGCTGGGGTGTTCACGCGCACCTCGTTGACCCGGTTGAAAACCGGCCAGGAGACGGGCAACCTGTTGAGCGCATCGCAGCAGATAGCGAATTTTTACGAAGCGGAGACCAACTACCGGATGGCGAACACCATCGAGATGATCCAGACGGTCGTCTGGCTGTTCGTGGCCGCGGCGATCACTTTCCTGACGCTTGTTTCGGCCGAAGTGGCCAACATCTCGCCTCCGACCTATTAGGAATGTAATGGAAAAACATATAAATTTCGGAAAATACCTGGTTGACAAAGCCGGATTCCCGGGGGATATAGTGGACAAAGCGCTGCGGAGGATGGAAGAATTTGGGGAAAAGACCCCCAGCGCCCTGGCCGCCATCATGGAAACTGATTTCCTGATCCCCCATGACAAGATCTATGGTAATCTGGCAAGTTATTATTCCTTCGGGGAACTCGCGGTCGATCCCGAGAAACTCGGCAACAAAGAACTCAAAGCCAACCGCGACATTCTGGCGAAATTTCCCGAGGATCTGAAGAAAAAACTGCTGTACCATAAGATATTGCCCTTTACCCCGGACAACGGAGTGAACCGCGAGGGGCTGAAGGTGCTGGCCTCGAACCCCACCCACAAATTGATCCAGGAGATACCGCACAAGACTCCCTACAAGCGGATCGACGTCTATTGGTGCAAGCTGGCTATTATCGATGAATTGATCGACAAGATCGCTCCCCAGAAAAATGAATTTTTGCAGATGCTGACCGAAAGCGGGGAGATTTTCATTTCCGAAGACGATAACCAGGCGGAACTCAGCGAACAGGCTCTGGACGAGGAGATCAACAAGAGCCTGCTGGTGAATCTCTTTGAAGGCGCGCTGATCGATTCCGTCCGCTCCGACGCCAGCGACCTGCACATCATTCCGGTGGACAAGCGGACCGTGGACATTTTTTTCCGCATCGACGGCAAACTGCAACTCTGGCTGAGGCAGGAAAACACGCCTCCGGAAGCCCTGGCCGCGGTGGTCAAGGACAGATCCATCGGCGTGGACAGGTTTGAGCGCGATACCGCCCAGGACGGCTACGCCCAAAGGATGATCGACGAACACCTGATCCGCTTCCGCGTCTCCATTTTACCACTGGTTTCGCAGGAATACGAACGGCGCTTCGAAAGCATCACCATCCGCGTGGTGGACGACCGCAAGGTGATCAAGGACTTCCGTAAACTGGGCTTCCAGCAACAGGCCCAGGAGGAATTCATCAAGGCGATCAACACGCCCAAGGGGATTGTGATCCTCACCGGCCCAACGGGCAGCGGTAAAAGCACCACCCTGATGGCGGCCCTGCACCATGTGATGAAGCCCTCGATCAACGTCCTGACCTGCGAGGATCCCGTCGAATACGTGATCCGCGGAGCGCGGCAGCTGAAAATCAGCCACAAGATGGATTTCGAGCAAGCCCTGCGCAGCATCCTCAGGCACGATCCGGACGTGGTAATGGTGGGTGAGATCCGTGACCGGATCACCGCGGACATCGCTGTCAAACTGGCCAATACAGGACATCTGACCCTCACGACCCTGCACACCAACGACGCCCCCAGTGCCATCACCAGGCTTTATAAAATGGGCATCGAGCCATTTCTGCTGGCCTATTCCATCAACATCATCGTGGCGCAGCGGCTGGTCCGCAAGCTTTGTCCGATCTGCCGCAGGCCGCTGGGAAAGGAACACTGGGAAGCGGCCATGAAACTTGGGCTGACGCGGGAGGAACTGGAAAGCGGCGCCATCTTTGAGCCGGCCGGCTGTTCCAAATGCCACCAGGGCTACTCCGGCCGCATCAACATCTCCGAAGCCTTGTATTTCTATCCGGAGATCCGCAACGAGATCGTCCGCTCCGGAAACGAGATCAACGAAGAAAGCATCCGCTCGATCGCTGAAAAACACGGTATGCTGTCCATGCGCCAGAGCGGGATCGCCCGCGTCCGCGAAGGGCTGACCGACATCACCGAAGTGCTGTTCGCCACGTCCGAGGATTGATTGAGCTACCTGGAAATGTTCCTCGTTGTCATGGCTGTGGTGCTGTTTGCCACGACGGCGGTCGTGCAGCATCAGGCGATGGCCTCGGTTGCAGACCAGGTAACCAATGCCTCCCATACCGTCCAGTCCGTCCAGCTGGCCCAGGAAGTCCTGGATGAGATCGACGCGCGCCTCTTTGCCCCCTCCAAAACCAACCTGAAATTTACCCAGATCGTGACCCAATACGATGACACCCAGAGGCATTACAACCTCGATTACAACGGCGCGTCCTTTGATTCGGAGATCAATGTGGAAGCCTGCGACGCCTCCGGCAGCACAACGGCCAATTACATGCCCAACCTGCTGGTGACAGTGATCGTCCACGGCCCTCAGGGGCAAAGGCACGATGTCACCCTCAGCCGCGTTTACACGGAATTTTCGGTGGAAGGGTTATGAGCGTCATCCTGGATGCATTGGGCGCGATCATCATCGGCGGTCTTGTGCTGATCATGCTCGTCACTTTCACGACGCAGATCAGGGAGACGGCGGAACGCCAGATGTACGCTGTATCCATGGCCACGCACATGGAAAGGGCCAGCACCCGCATCAACCACCTGATCGGCCTGGCCGGGCTGGGCATTGAAGATCCCAAGGAGGCGGTGGTCAGGGCGGATAGCGACGTTTTTGTGTTTCGCAGTTATTGGGATTTTCAAAACGACGTAATGGGGCCAACTTCCGGGCCTCCGAACGTTCTTTCGATCTCGCTGCACGATTCCAACGGCGCCCAGGGCAAGGCGATCGAGATCCGCCAGGGCACGGATGCCAATATCGACGACGATCCCGTGCTGGAGGACCTGGGCTACATCTTTTGGGTGGATGATCTGAACTTTGTCTATTACGATATCGACAACGCCAAAACCACGGATATTGCCACGGTCAGGGCGGCGGATGTCCGCCTGACCTTCCGGCGGGAGGGGCCTCTGGCTGGAACCCGGCCGTTAACGAACAAACTACAGATGAAATGTTTCCTGATGAACACCTATCTGCAGGAAGGGACATAAAGGGATAAAGCATGGGAAGGGGAATGCTGATCCTGGTGATCCTGATGAGCACGATATTCGCCGGAATAGCCATGCGCGCGCAGAATCGCGCCTTGGAACTGCCGGATGTCCTGCGCGACGATCAGATCAAGAGGGAAACGGAAAACGTCAGTGATTACGCCCTGCGCTATGCCATCGCCTACGCAATCCCCAGGATCAGAGATTGGGTCAGAAACGAATGGCAAACCGTGATCGTCAAATTTGACGGAGGCAGTCAGGAAGTGGGAAGTACGGTCATCGCGCCCAAATTTACTGTCGGAAAAGCCACGATCGACCAAATAACCTTCAACCACATCGGCGGGACCTTCACCGGAAACAACCGGGAGATCCGATTCCAGGCGGTTTCGCAAGTCACGGGGATCCTCCAGGGCAAGACCATCATATATCCCGCGGAACTGGCCTTCAACTACTTCAAGGGCGACACACCCAACTGTTTTTATTATGAGATGAACCAGGCCCAATTGGAAGGCCAGGCGGACATGAACGACACCTCCGGAAACGGAAACAACGCATATCCCTTCAATGGCCTGCACACTTTCCCTACGCCTGGCGACGGCGTGGCCGGCTGGAAATGCGGATTCTGGCATAATGACTTTAACGACGCCGCTTATGCTCCGAACTCGGTAAACCACACAATGGAAGTGGATACGACCTTCACGCTCGTCTGCTTTGCCAAAGCGGACAAAAACCTTAAATACCGCAATGCCGCGCTGGTCTGGCTGCCCTCGGTGCATCCCCAAACCAATCCATACGCTGCGCCGTCAACTGCCATCTGGTACGGCGGCTTTGACGGCATGATGCATTATACTGTCGGCCTGAACAATAACGGGCCCAACAATTGGCTGGAGGTCAGGTTTCCCTACCGCGACCTGATGTCAGCATACTCAACAGGATCATCCGGTCAGGGATACAGGAACTTCCCCTGGGAATTTTTCGCCCTCACTTTTAACAAAGGTACATTAAAAGCTTATTACAACGGTCTGCCGTTGAATGCAAGTTATAACAATCCCATCACGGGCAGCGGCCAGAGTGCCTCCAGGAGTTGCTTCGGCGTCAGTGTCGGTTCCCGGATCACCAGGGTCAACGGCACCACAGGGGATGGCTTTGCCAACAGCCAGTTTGACATGTGCTTCAACGGCGTCCTTGACCAGGTGGGAATGTTCAACCGGGTTCTGACCGATGAGGAGATCTGGAATTTTTACAACTTCACCCAGATGCCAACCAAAGTCGACTACATTAGGGATTGAGCGGGATACGGCCCGACCGGGCCGGACTTGCCGACCTTGAATACAGGGAGAAAAGGGATGCCTAGCAAAGTACTGCTGATGGACGGAAACGAATCCGACCGGAGGACTGTCGGGACTTGGCTGGAGGAAAACGGGTATATGGTCGGCTATGCCATGGATGTCGCGGGGGTGGCAGAACTTGCCCAAGTGGGAGCCTATGACATTGTGATCGCGGATCTGCAGTGGCCCTGCCTGGACGGCGCCACGCGGCTTTCCCGGTTGAAGGAACTGCTGCCGGGCGCGGTCATTTTCGCTGTTAGCGATTTTTCGGACCGGGAACTGGAAGAGGAAGCAAGACGCCAGGGAGCGGTTGCCTGCCTGACCAAACCCTTGAACCTGGAAGAACTCAAACAGGCCCTGGATGCAAAACCCACCCCAGAGGGGATCAGCCAGGGACGGGCCATCCTTCCCGGCAAACAGCTGGAACAAACCCTCCTGCGGGGTTTCAATCCAGACGATCAGTGGGATTTCCGCCAGATCGGAAATCTCAAGGCCTACAGCGAAGGCGAGTCGCTGCTGCTGACCGAGGAGACCAATTCCCTGCTCTGGGTGGAGCAGGGCAAACTGGGCGTGTACTTCAACGGCGCCTTGGTCGATTTGATCGGCGAGGGCGAATTCTGGGGTGAAGAAACATTCGTGGGAACTTTTTGCCCCTTCGTTCAGCTCAGGGCGCAGAATGAGGCGCGGATCAGGCATTTCAGCCGCAAGCGCATTATTGAATTCTTCGCCTGGCACGACGAAAAACTGACCAAGCGCTACATGATCAACCTGATTCTTTGCCTGCAGCTCAAGTGGAAACGCAGTTTGAACCGGCTGGCCAAAAACGGTATCCCATCTTTCCGGGAACCACAGGGGACGTGAGTGCCGCTAAGTTTCAAAGACCAACTCCATTCCCAGATTGACGGTTCGCTGACCGGCGTCGAACTCTGCCTCAGCGTGGACAGCCTCCTGGAACAACATCACGATTGGCGCCAGGAAGCCCGCGCCCTGCTGCGGAACTGGCTGAGCGACATGAAGGGCAAGGAAGCCTCGGACATAGATTTTGGGGCGCCCGGCGCGATGGACCGGATCTGGATGCGAGTCTACGGGAATAAAAAACCTCTGCCCGAATATGGCGAGTACAGCAGATTGGAGACCACTGTCATCATCGGCAGTTGGTTGAGTCCCCTGCAAAAACAAAAGCTCTTCAACAACATGGTGCTCGATTTCTCCGCCACGGTTCCCGTCTCTGACAGGGAGATCCGATTTCGCGGGACCTGTTACCTGGACAGGGGGTACATGTGCGTCAATTTCCGCCGGGTCAACGATTTCGTCTATTCCATGGAACAGCTCCGGATGCCTGGCCCGATCAGGGAAAGGATGAACCTGCGCTACGAAAAGACCGGCCTGATCCTGGTCACTGGGATCACCGGCAGCGGCAAGAGCACCACCCTGGACGCCGTCATTGACATGAACAACCGCGAAAACCACGCCCATATAGTCATCATCTCCGATCCCATCGAATATGTCCACGAATCCAAACTGTGCCTGGTCCGCCACCGTGAAGTCGGAGCCGATGTAATCTCCTTTGCCCACGGCTCAATCGAAGCCCTGAGGCAGGATCCGGACATCATCATCGTGGGGGAGATGCGCGATCCCAACACCATTTCCACGGTTCTGGAGATCACGGACAGCGGTCACAAGGCTTTCACCACCCTGCACACCAGCTCCGCCATAGACAGCATCCATCGCATCATCGGCGAATTTCCGCCTGAAGAACAGGAACGGATACGCAACCGGCTGGCAGACGTACTCAGTATCATCATCTCCCAAAAACTGGTCCCCTCGGTCGACAACAGGATAGTGATGACCCGCGAGATCCTGGCCGTCGATCCCAGCGTCCAGGCCGCCATCCGGAATAAAAACATCGGTGAGATCTACCAGATGATGGTGGAGGGCAAACGCTACGGAATGTGTACATTGGAACAGGATTTGCATGAATTGCTGAAACGGGGGGTGATCTCCCAAAAAACAGCCATGGGCTTTGCCAACAACAAGAAACGCATGCATCAGCTGATCTCCATGCAATAAAGGCATCCGGCAAAAAATGACAGGATACTTTCTTTAATGAAAAAGCACCCCAAACTGGCATACGGCATCTCAGAAGACGGGCTGGCGATACGCCTGGCCTGTCTGAGCCGTGACGACGGCCAGGTCAGGCTCAACAACCTTGACATCGTAGAACTCGACAAACCCCTGTACCGCACCCAGGACCAATTGACGGGCTTTGACAACGTGATCCGGGAAGACACCCAGCAGCTGGGGGGTGACCTTCAGTTCGAAGAATTCGAGGCGGCTGACCTGCCAACCATCAAGGCCGCGCCCTGGGAGCGTATGCTCGCCAACGCCTTACTCCACAAAGGCGTTCTGGCGCTCAACGTGAACGAGGAAAACCTGGTCCGGGGAACCGATATTCCCACCGCCAAGGCTGTGGAAAAGGACTTCGTCAGGGCCAATCTGGATCCAGGCCAGCTCAAGTCCGGCGAGTGGCAAACTTCGCGCTTCGCCGTCAACGGAAATTCCGTGTTCCTGCTCCACAGGGGGGCAAACCTGCTGCTGCAGGCCATCGCGTATTATGGAAAACGCAACCGGAAGAATTATTACTACCAGCTGGCCGACGCCAACGACATTGCCCTGGCCGATCTCTACAGGATCAGCAATCCGGACGACGGCAAACGTGCCCTCCTGGTCTATCTGGGCCGTGATTACCGCAAGGCTTTCCTGTTTGTCGGCGGCCATCTCCAGGACGTCTATCCGCTGAACATCACGCAGGACTTTCCGGAACCGGAGCTGCTCTTTTCCCGCGTGACCCTGGCGTTGGATAATTCCCAGCAGGCGGAACCGGAAAAATACGTCATTTGCGGCGATCTGGCTTCCCACGAAGTGGTGGAGTATTTTCACCAGCATTCCGCCAAAGCCGCTTCCCTGTTGACGTATCCGCAGCTGGCGGTTGACGGCCTGGATCGGGACTTGTATAATACCCTTTACCTGGCCCAATTTGCCCTGCCGCTGGCGCTCGCTTTGAAGGCCATTTCGCCTGAAGACGGGCGTTTCACCCAGAGCAATTTCTTGCCCGGATACTTGATGGAGGCCCAAAAACCGTTCAAGATAGGCTGGCACGGATATCTGATCATGATCGCCATCTTTGGGGTGGCCCTCTTGGGGACCATCACCTTTCTGAACAGCCAAAGCCAATATATAGAGGCTTTTGAGCGTAAACGCGCCCTGGACCACGAACTGGCCGTACTGAGGATCGAAACGGCCGAGATCGCCAAAATGCGGGCGGAAATGCAGTATTTCAGCAAGAACATGGATGCCATCCGCCTCGTCCTGAAAGGCAAAAATCCCTGGTCCCTGCTGCTGGACACCCTCAACAGGCAGTTTCAGTCCCGACCCTACAGCTGGCTCACAAATATGAAAAAGGAAGGTTCGCGGCTGCTGATCAGCGGTGTGACCCTGAACCGCGCGAACGTGATCGCCTTTGCCGAAGCCCTGCCCCAAAGCCGGATACAGAAGGTGACTTCCTCCCAGATACACGGCAAAACGGTCTGGACCTTCGAGATCAGTTCGGATCTGCCCGAAGTGGATTGGGTGGGGCAGATCGAGAACGAGATGACCGCACTCATGGAACAGAGAAAGATCGAGGAAGAGCTGCGTCAAGCCTCCGAACGGGAACAAAACCCCGATACGGAAGCTGCCGCAGAACAGAACCAGCCCCTCGCAACGAGTCCGGCCACCCCAACTCCTGTTGAAAAAACGCCGCCTACCCCTGTTGCAGAGGCAAATACAGTTCCGGAGAAAGCGTTCCTGGAGCCGATTGCCACCCAGTATATGCCGCCCCTGACAGCGGTGCATCAAAGGGCTGGCGTATCCCAGAAGGCTGCCTACAACGAATTCATCGATGCCATTAACCAGGGTGACCTGGACGCCACCAAAAAACTGGGTAATGCCTTCCTGGCCAAATATCCTGGCGGAGTTTTGGAACCTATGGTCCGCTGGCATCTGTCCAACAAACTTTACCGCGCTGGCGAATACAACCTGGCTACGGAAGTCCTGGATCCGCTGGTCCATTATCGGGACGGCCACTATCCCTACGCCATGCTGTTGGCGGCGCGGATCAACTATGCCAAAAACGGAAAACGGTATCCAGTCATTTACGCGGGATTGTTGAAAGAATTCCCCAGCCACCCCATCAGGGAACTGCTCGACCAGGACATGGCCGTGTTGGGGCTGGGAGGCGAAAATGAGTAACAGCTCCCGTAACACCATTGTCCTCGCGGGGCTCCTGTTCCTGATCTCCCTTTTCGTGACTTTCCAATATTTCCGGACCCACGGCAAAACAGCCGAGCTCAGGGACTATAACCGCAAGGCCGCGGTGACGGTGGATTCCTTGAAAAGCGAATTGAGCGTGATCGATTCCCTGCGCCAGGAATATCAGTTTCAGCAAGCCCTGATGGGCCAGCAAAGCAAACTCATCCTGGGCTCCGATTCCCCTTCCGTCACCTACGGCTATCTGCTGCAACTGATGAATTGGATGAAAGCGAACGTCAATTATGATTTCGCTGTCGCGGACACGCAAAAAACCGCCGGCGCCAGCCACGAATATATCATCAGCGGAAAAACCGCCTATGCCAGTCTGCTGGGCCTGGTCAACCAGATCGAGAAACAGCGCCCGGTGCTGACCGTGGAGGATTTTTCCATCAGTTCCGAGAGCGCGGCGGCGGCGGACACCGTAGCGTTTTCCATGGTTCTGCACACACATTTCCTTTCGGGAGGGCCCGATATTTCGGAGATCGGCCTCAAATCGCTGCCCGTCCCATACCTGGGGAATCCTCTGTTTATGCCGCGGATCCACGAAGAAATTTTGCCTCCGGAGGTCGATCCTTCCCTGCTCAATGTCGAGGAAGCCAGGCTCGTTGGTATTTCCCGGCAAATGGCGTTCTTCCGCGATTCACGGGGCATCATCCGCATCCTTTCGCCAGGCAGCAGGGTTGCTTACGGCTATTTGTACAAAATCGACGAAAAGGCCGGGAAAGTCGTTTTCAAACTAAACAAATACGGTTTGGAAGAAGATTTCAATGTCTTGATTAACAGCAACCAGTGAGGATATCGAGTTGAATAAGATGATCAGCATCCTGCTTATGGCGCTGGGAGTAATGCTCCTCGCGCCGGCTTGGGGAATCACGGACGGGGAGGGCTTAGTCACCATCGAAGATACCACGAATCTCAACGACGCGGTCCGGATCCTGGAACTCTCCTCGTTGAAATTCGAATCCAAGAAAATGCTCAACCAAAGCAATTTCAACGGCAGCATCGGGATCCCGGTCCATCAGGTACCCTGGCGCCAGGCCCTGGAAATCATCGCCCTGAAAAACAACCTGGCTGTGCTGGATCTGCCGGGCTACATCGCTTTTGCCAACCTGCCACCGGCGGGCGGCGGGACGGAAAAAACCCCCGGTTATTTTCTGGACGTGGATTCCCAACAGGTCCGCATCAACGCCATCGCGCTGCTGGCGGACAGGGCTTACCTCAAATCCCTGGGCATAGACTGGTCGACCGTTCTGGACGGCAAAGTGACCATCAACGCCGATTTCAGCGGCGGGACACAGGTTCCGGGAGCGCTCTTCGGGCTTGGGCTCGGCAGCAATTTTACTGTGGGCCAGACGAAGATCGAAGTCTCCACCCTGTTGAACGCCATCGAATCCAATCAGAAGGGCACTGTCATTGCCAAACCGAATATCGTGGTCGCTTCGGGAAAAAAGGGCTTCATCCAGGTGGGACAGGACATCTCTGTCAAGACCCTGGACGAGGCCGGAAACACCACCGATAAATTTTTCGCCACCGGCGTGATCTTGAATGTGGAACCGACGGTGGTCAACATCGAGGGTACCCAGGTCGTGCACATGAAACTCTCCATCGAACGCAGCAGCGGCACTCCCGGCAATATCAGCACCATCATCAATAAAAGCAGGTCGGAGACCGAACTCGTCCTCTACGACGGGGAAGAGGCGGTCATCGGCGGCCTTTACGATACCGACACCGTCAAGGTCCGGGGCGGAGTGCCCGTCCTCAAAGATCTGCCCTGGTGGGTTCTGGGCATCCGTTACCTCACCGGATATTACAAATACGAAACCAAGGAACGGGAACTGGTCATCCTCCTCAAGACCGACATCATGGAAAACGCGGTCCAGAGGGCGCTCAAGGCCGCGAAAAACCCACCCCCGTCCAAAGTCCCGGTGGAAGCCGGAGACTGGGGCTACCTCGAACACTGAATCTTGACCCGGGACCAGCCTCCCGGGTTTTTTCTTTCCGCTGGAGTCCAGCGAGGAACGCGCTGGGACTTCAGTAAAAAAAGCCATAGAAAAGCACGGATCAGCGTTCTCTTTTTCTGTGTCTCTGTGCCTCTGTGCCTCTGTGTTAAAACACCTCTGCTTTTATGCCCTTCTCCGCTTTTCTCTGTGGTGAAAGTCTTTTTCTGTGTTTTCCCGCGCTCTCCATCGCCGCCGCCTCCACCGAGGGCTGGCTCTACAAAAACGTCATCGACGCCTCGGACCAGATGAGCGGCTTCATGCAGCGCATGATCTATTACGTGGTCAAACACATCCCCTTCGAGGAGATCAGCCTGGAACACCGCGACGGAAACAACCTCGCGGAGCTCCTGCGTTCCTGGGAAAGCGGCCACTTCCGCTACTGGCGCGGATTGCCCGGCCAACACTACCTCACGCTGGAGGACGCGGCCGTCGCCTGGAAGAACGAGGTTTACAAAGCCCAATACCTCCGCTACTTCAAGGTGGGAAACGACAACGTGATGAGCTATTTCACGCGGATCTTCGACAACTACCTCTACAAGTTCTGCATGCTCATCTGGCTGACCGACATCGACCCCTACGACATCCAATTCATGTACGACCCCATGGTCTGGAAAGACTACGTGATAGGGATACCCGTGACCCTGCAGCAATTCAAGCAGGCCTGGTACCTCTGCCAGTTCTACATGGCCAACGTCATCCCGCTGCTGGACATCATCGACGAGCGGGATAAACTCTACAACGAACGCCGCCTGCTGGACATCCTCGTGAGAAGGTTCAAGGGCTACGGCAGCCACACCTCGCTGCTCAATGCGTCCCACATGAAAAAGAGAGAATTCCACGACACAGTGGATTCTTTGCTGGAAAGGGAGGCAATGTCTTGCGAGAGTGGCCCCATGGCTGAAAACAGAAAGGTGCCCAAGATGTATCGGGTGCATTCTGATATTCTAAAATCGTGGAGCGATGATCCTGCGGATCAGGTATGCGTGCTGAGGCCCCAAATGGATGGTTCTGTCAAATCACAGAGCATTGACGAAGATCCGGTTTTTTGAGCGATTGACTGTCAATGACCTAAGCCGTAAAATCACTGCGTCACCACAACGGGCCCCCTACGCCGGACAGGTGTGGGGGGCTTGTTCATTTGGAGAATCTGCAAAATCACAAACTCGCAAAACCGTGAAGGGGATTGTGATTTTATCACCGCTTGTCAGACAATGACTTAGGTCACAAAATCACAAAATCACCAAAAAACACCCCCTCTTACCAACCGGCGGATGGAGGAAGGGCAGGGCAGAGAGGTGCCTAAAGGGATTATTTGATTTATATGCTATATTATTATATATATTTATATAGATATATATGTATATATTTAA
>JAKQNV010000180.1 GCA_029565595.1 Candidatus Cloacimonadota bacterium | reverse complement strand
CATACTGGTTGCCGAGGTTGTCAATCGCCAGAGCGCGGCCGTAATCGGCGGTCGAACCTCCGCCCCGGCTGACCCAGGTCCAGTTCTGTGCCTGTGCGGCGAGCAACAGGCAACAAGTGGCGATAACAAACGTTAAAATCGTCTTTTTCATGAGTTGCTCCTTGTGCTTGGGATTGTGGATGGTCCCGTTTGTGGATTGATGCGGATGCCGCCCGGAACCGCCCCTCGGGACGGCCTGGCGGACAGGCTTGAGTGGAAAGTGTGTTTGATCTCTGCGCCGGAGAATGAAGGGAAACATTCCCGTTCGACCGGTGTGCTTCGGACAGGAGCGCGGCCGGCTGACTCGCTGTTTTGTTTCATAAGCCGCCTCGCTTGCAGCAACTATTAACCTGCTCTGGCCGCGGCAGGGCTGGCAATATTCTTCGCTAAGCCCTAGCCTCGCAGTAAGTTTGTAATTCGAACGTTAAAATATGAAATATCCGATTATTTGTCAAGAACTTTTTTCCGTTTTTTTCCGTTATCTTCTTGCCTGTCTGAGAGCTAGGATTGATGGCTCTTTTCACCATACCACAATCACCGCGGCTTTAGCAATGGGACTTCAGGGATCTACATTCCTCCGGAAGCAGCATCACAGAGTATTGACGGGGATCCGGTTTTTTGAGCGATTGACTGTCAATGACATAAGCCGTAGAATCACTGCATCACCACAACTGGCCCCCTACGCCGGACAGGTGTGGGGGGCTTGTTCATTTGGAGAATCTGCAAAATCACAAACTCGCAAAACCGTGAAGAGGATTGTGATTTTGTCACCGCTTGTCAGACAATGACTTAGGTCACAAAATCACAAAATCACCAAAAAACACCCCCTCTTACCCCCCCCTTGTGGTAGTGGGGGTGCTACTTGTTTTGCGTGCAAGAAGAAGAGTTATAGAGTAGTAAGTTATTAAAATATATACATATATATCTATATAAATACATATAATAATATAGCATATAAATCAAATAATTCCTTTAGGCACCTCTCTGCCTGCCCTTCCTCCCTCCACCGGTTGGTAAGAGGGTGTGTTTTTTGGTGATTTTGTGATTTTGTGACCTAATCCCTTGATTGCCAGTGGGTTGGAAAATCACAATGTTTACGGTGGGTTGTGATTTTGTGTGATTTTGTGAATTTGATCCCCTATCCGATCCCGGAACAGCAGGCGTCCCGCCTGCGAGGACCCGGAGGGGCCTTCAATCTCACATCTCACGTTTAAACGTCTAACGCCCCAAGCGATGATAGAAAAGCCCTGCGGGCTTTAGCAGGCGGGACGCCTGCCGCTCCGTGTTGGGGTAAGGGGACGCCTGCCGCTCCGTGATTGTTTGAGCCCTCCGCTTTTCTCCGCTTTCTCTGTGTTAAAAAACTCCGTGTCTCCGTGTCTCCGTGCCTCTGTGTTGTTATACATCTAATCAGGAGGATCATGCCGATCAGGCCATCAGCGTTCTATAAATCCTCCCCATCCTCTTTTTCCATTTGTATCTGCGTTCTCTTTTATAAAGGCTCTCGGGAGATGAAGCAGGTTATCCCCAGAGTAGCAGTAGTAGTAAAGCAGCGAAACTTGTTTATCTCTTTGTCTGATATGGAGTTAACGTAATTCGGTAAGGAAGCGCGGCTCAGCCGGAATCAGTCCAGTCCAGGATAACCGGGTTAATGAGTGGGGGCGCAAATCTCACAAATGGATCTTTTCACTTCGTAACCGGCTTGGGAAATGTCTTTCAGCGGTATTGGCAGTGAGCGCGCGAATGTTTTTTTCAAAAAGCGTATTTTCAGCTTGACAAGAAACGAGAGATGTCATATACGAGCCACAGGATGTCAAAAAAAGTCATAAAATGTCAAAAACGCTGACGGCAAATGGGATCAGAAGCCTTTAGGGAAGGCGCTGCCGGGCGTTTTGGCAAAATGAAGAAACAAGGCTGGAGATAATGTCAGGTCCATTTATTGGTTTTAGTGAGAACGCGGTCCACAACAAGCGGGTGATCATCCCCGCCGCCTTCAAGCGGAAGTTTACCGAAGAATCCCAGCACACGGTCGTCATCACGGTCGGGCCGCTGGATTCGATCGCGCTTTACCCGCTGGATACCTGGAACGCGACTTTGGCCCGTCTGGAAGAAGGCGACGAGGACGAACAGCTTTTCCGCACCCGGCTGATCGACTGCGCGGTGGCGGAAGCCGAACTGGAAGGCCCGGGCCGCATACGCATCCCCGAACGGCAATTGCAGGAAGCCGGGATCAAAGACACCGTCGTGGTCAAAGGCGAAATGCACTACATCACCCTGTGGAATCCGGAATCCTACTACAAAAAGTACTCCAAGGACATGCAGGACAGCCGCCGCGACTACGACACCCATCGCTACCAGAAGAAGAAAGTCCAACCATGAACTACCACATCCCCGTCCTGGCCGAAAATTGCGTCCAAACGCTGGATCCGCATCCGGGCGGGGTGTATGTGGACGCCACCTTAGGCGGCGGGGGCCACGCCAAGGCTCTGCTCGAACGCTGCCCACAGATCACGCTCTACGGTTTCGACGCCGATTCCGAAGCCCTGGCCGAAGCCCGGAACAAACTCTCTGACGCGGCCGGCGTGGAATACGTGCACGCCAATTTCTCGCGACTGCGTACTGAACTCGCCCTGCGCAAAGTGAAGGCCATCGACGGGATCCTCTTCGACCTGGGGGTTTCCTCGCACCAGTTGGACACCCCGGCGCGCGGTTTCTCCTTCGACCGCGAAGCGCCGTTGGACATGCGCATGGACGCCCGGATCGCCCAGACCGCGGCAGATGTTTTGAATGAAGCCACGGAACGCGAACTGGCCGGAATCTTCCGCTCTTACGGCGAGGAACCCAGCGCCGGACGCATCGCGCGGGAAATCGTCCGCCAGCGCGGCGAAAAGCCGATCCAGACCACCAAAGACCTGGCCCGTATCATCGACAAGGTTTATCCCGCCGGCACCAGGGACGCGCTCAAGGCCAAGGTGCGCGTCTTTCAGAGCCTGCGCATCCGCGTGAACCGCGAATTGGAAGTTTTGGAGCCCGCCCTCAGGGACGCGATCAACATTTTGCGCCCGGGCGGCAGGATCGTCGTCATCAGTTACCATTCATTGGAAGACAGGATCGTGAAAACAACCTTCCTGGAAGCAGCAGCCGGATGCGTCTGCCCGCCCCGGATCCCGCTCTGCGTCTGCGGCAGGAAAAAGCAGCTCCGCCTGCTGCAACGGAAGCCGGTGTCGCCCGGCCCGGAAGAAACGGCGGCCAACCCCCGCTCGCGCAGCGCCCGTCTGCGTGCCGCGGAAAAGCTCATGGGGGAATCATGAGAGGAAAACTTTTCATACTGTTGCTGGCCTTCGCGGCCATTGGGTTTTTCCATTTTTGGAACGCCAACAAATTGGTGAAGCAGACCAAGGAACTGGCCAGGCTGGAAACGGCCTACGCCGCCGATAAAAACATCAACACCGAACTCAAGGTGGAACTCGACGACCTGCGCAGCGGCAAGCACATCGCCAGCCTGGTGCGGGTGGAATTGAGCAACTTCGTTCCCAAGGAGGAACAGGGCAAGATCATCTACGTGCACGAGCCCGCCGACGCGCAAACCAAAGGCGACTACTGCATCATCGACCTGATCGCGTCCAAAGCCCAGGCCAAGGAAGTGGAGATCATCAAGGACTGATACCGATGCGCTCGCGCTACCGGCTCCTGGTTATCATCTTTGCCCTGCTGACCGCTCTGTGGTCGGTGTATCTGTTTAGCCTGCAGATCTTCGATCCCTTCAACCTGGTCGAGGAACGGCGGGTCCGCTACACGCCCCACAAGGACATCCTCATCCCCACCCGCGGTTCGATCTATGACGCCAATGGCGATTTGCTCGTGAGTTCCATCACCTACAACCAGATCGACGTCGACCGGGAAGCTGTCTATAACTGGGCGCAGGACGAGCATATTCCTTTGCAGGAAGCCTATCGCCGGGTCAGCAAAGCCATCGGCGACAATTGCAGCATCCCCGCGGAAAAGGTTTACGAACGCCTGACCATGAACGACAAGCGCAGCTCCATCCAGATCGGCAACAAGGTGCGCGAACTCGAACTGGAGCGCATCCTGCAGGCTTTCGCCAAGCAAAAGATCCCAGGACTGAACTACAGTTTTTCCTCAATGAAGCGCATCTATTCGCAAGGCATCCTGGCCGCCCGGCTGCTGGGCTCGGTGCAGGCCGTGTCCGACGGCTACGATCCCGAAACCGGCAACAAATCGCTCTACAAGATGAGCGGCAGCTGCGGCATCGAGGCCACCTTCGACAAACAGCTCTCCGGCGAATACGGCTGGCGCGAAGTGATGTACAACGCCCGGCGGGAACGGGTGCCCTTCCCCAAATTGCACGAAAAGCCCTCCCGGGACGGTTACAACCTGCATCTGACCATCGATTCCAACATCCAGGAGATCATGGAAAACGTCCTCTATGAGGACATCGATAAATACAAGGCCAAAAACGCCGGCGCCATCGCCATGGATCCCAAGACCGGCCGGATCCTCGGCATGGTGGGGATTTCCGCCGAGGACAAAACCATCGACCCGGGTTTGGTGCGGGTCAAATCGAATATTCCGGTGAGTTTCATGTTCGAGCCCGGTTCCACGATGAAACCGATGACCATGCTCACGGCGGTGGAAAACCATCTGGTCGATCCCAACGAACGCATCCCCTGCGGCGAATGGCACATCAACGGACGCCGCATCGCGGACACCCATCCCCTGGGCAACCTGCGTCCGATGGACATCATCACCAAATCCAGCAACGTAGGCATCGCCAAGATCGCCCAAAGGATCGGACCGAAGCGCCTTTACGAAAAATTCATCTCCCTCGGCTACGGCCAAAAAACGGGACTCAACCTCTACGGCGAGAGCAGCGGCATCTTCGCCAAACTGGACGACTGGGACAACTATACGCTACATTCAGTATCCTTCGGCCAAAACATCTCCGTGACCGCCCTGCAGCACATCACCGCCTTTTGCGCCATCGCCAACGGCGGCAAGATTATGAAGCCCTACGTCGTCGATTCCGTGACCGACAACACCGGCCAGGTGATCCAGCAATTCGAGCCGGAGATCCTGCGCGAAGTGGCCAGCAAGGCCGTTACCGACACCATCCGCTACTATATGCAGACTGTGGTGGACCGCGGCACGGCCCGCAACGTCAAGATGGATTACATCAAGATAGCCGGCAAGACCGGAACCGCGGAAAAAGCGCTGGAAGGCGGCAAAGGCTATTCCACGGACAAATACAATTCGGTGTTCGTGGGCCTGTTTCCCGCCGACGATCCGCAGATGGCCATCCTCGTCTTTTATGATGAGCCGGTTTTGGGGCTGCATTGGGGAAGCACGAGCGCCGCTCCCACTTTCAAACGCATGCTGGAGGACATCCTCTTCATGCCCAACTGCAACATCATCGCCTTTGACGACCGCCTGATGCAGAACTCGCTGAAAATGCCCGACCTGCGCGGCAAACACATCAGCGAAGCGGAAAGCATCCTCAACCGGCGCGGCTTCCAATATAAGATCGAAGGCGCTGATTCCGCCTCCGTGGTCATCGACCAATTCCCCAAGCCGGGAGTGTCCGTCGATCCGGGGCATCCGATCACGGTCAAGATCGGCAAAGGCAGCCGCAAAGAAGAAAACGTGATCGTCAGGGGCGAAATGCCCGACCTGAGCGGCCTGACAGTGCGCAAGGCGCTGCAGGTGGCAGCCAGGCAAAACCTGGCGCTCAGGATCAAAGGAAGCGGCATAGTCCGCCGGCAATCCATCCAACCCGGTTCCCGCATCACCAACCATGCGGTCTGCGTGATCGAGGCTGAGATATGAAAGTCCGGGCCATAGTCCAGATCTTCAGGGAACACGGCATCCTGCTGGACATCCAGGGCCTGGAAGCAACCACCGAGATCTCCGGCAAGATCTGCGCGGACAACCGCAAACTTGAGGCCGGCGACATCTTCGTCTGCATCCGGGGTTTCACCTCCGACGGGCATAAGTTCATCCCCGACGCCCGGAAAAAGCAGGCCGCGGCGATCGTCTGCGAAGACGAGTTTGCGGACAAACTGCCCGCCATCCGGGTGAGTGACTCGCGGAAAGCGAACGCCCTGCTGGCCAAGCTTTATTACCGCGATCCCAGTTCGCGCTTCCGGCTGGTCGGCATCACGGGAACCAACGGCAAGACAACGACCTCGCTGCTGCTCTTCAAAGCCGTGTCCGAACTGGGCTTTTCCGCCGGCTGGATCGGCACGCTGGGCTACTACATCAACGACCGGCACTATGAGACCAACAACACCACCCCCGACATCCTCGAACTGAACGGCATCCTGGCTCAGATGGCCGATGAGGGCGTCCAATACGTGTTCATGGAGGTGTCGTCCCACGCTTTGGCGCTGGACCGCGTGTATGGGATCGAATTCGATTTTTGCCTCTTTACCAACCTCACCCGCGAGCATCTGGACTTCCACAGCAGCATGGAAGAATACGGAGCGACGAAACTCAAGCTGTTCGAGTCCGCTGTCCGGCACACGGCGATCGCGCTGATCAACACCGACGACAGCTTTGGCAGCCACATCTACGACGATCTGAAGGGCAAGGACGCCTTCGTCTTCTCCGTGGGCAGGGCCAACGCCGATTACCTCATCCGCACCGATGAAGCCTCGCATTCGCTGTCCTGGGAGCAGAGCCGCTTTGCGCTGCAATGCCCGGAAGGAGCGGTGAACATCCGCTCCCCCCTGATCGGGAAATTCAATATTGAAAACCTGGCTATGGGCGCCGCCGCCTTGAGCCTGATGGGCTTTGAAAAAAGGCAGATCGAGCAGGGCCTGAACTCAGTAAAACCGGTCCGGGGACGCTTCGAGCGGGTTGAGAATCCTTGCGGGATCGGCGTCTTCGTGGATTACGCCCACACTCCGGACGCGCTGGAAAACGTCCTGCGGGCCAGCCGGGAATTCGAACACCGGCGCATCCTTTGCCTCTTTGGCGCCGGCGGAGAGCGGGACAAAGGCAAACGCCCCCTGATGCTCAAAGCCGCGCTGCAGCACGCCGACGCGGTGATCATTACGGACGACAATCCCCGCCGGGAAGATCCTGACGCCATCATCCGCGACGTCCTGGCCGGCAGCGAAACCTGGCTGCCCTGGTGGATCATCCGCGACCGCAAGGAAGCCATTTACGCCATCCTGCGCCTGGCAAGGCCCGGCGACGTCGTTTTGCTCTGCGGCAAAGGCCACGAGACCTATCAGGAGATTGGCACCGAGCGTTTTCACTTTGACGACCATGAGATCGCCGCGGAGTTCTTCAAAGAATATGATCCGGACGCGGACTACGCTGAAGGACTCTCCCTGCCCGTGGACAGGCTGATGCTGGAGATCCTGTCTGGCCAGGCGCCCCAGGAAAACCAGGGCTACCGGGCTCCCTGCACCTGCCAAGGCATCTCCACCGACAGCCGGACCATCAAATCCCAAGAGATTTTCTTTGCCCTGCGCGGACCCAATTTCGACGGCCACGCTTACCTGCCGGAGGTCCTTTGCGATAACAGCAGGCTGGGCATCGGCGACCAAGAACTCAAAGGATACAGCAACTATCTACAGGTGGAAGACACCCCCGCAATGTTGGCCGCCCTGAGCCGTAAATACCTGTTGATGTTCGACGCCTACAAGATCGTGCTCACCGGCTCCACCGGCAAGAGCAGCACCAAGGAAATACTGGCGCAGGTCTTTGCCTGCCAGGCCCCCACGCTCAAGACCGAGGCCAATGAAAATAACCTGATCGGTGTTTGCCGCACCGTCGCCCGCATCCGACCCCGCCACCGCTTCGCCGTGTTCGAACTCGGCACCAACGCTCCCGGCGAGATCGCCGCTTTGAGCGAGGTCTGCTCCCCGGACGCGGGAATTATCATCAACATCGGCCCTTCCCACCTGGCCGGCCTGGGCGACGAAGACGGTGTCTATAAGGAAAAGGCCAGTTTGTTGAACAGGCCCCTGGATCTCCGGCTGTTCGACGCCGATGACGAGAGATTCGGCTCCTTCGCCGCCAGCGGCAAGGGCGTGGGATACTCCGAAGCCGCCGATTTCAGGATCACGGATGTCATCTGCCGGGAAGAAGGCTGCGACTTCAAACTTAATCGAGAGCCTTACAGCATCCCCTATCCGGCCGAGTTCTACGTAACGAACGCTGCGTTCGCCATCGCCACCGGCCTGCTGAAAGGCATCGCCTCAGAAGACATCCAGGCCGCGCTGTGTAAACCGGTCCGTCTGGACATGCGGTTGCAGGTAGAGAAGGCAGCCGGGCTTGAACTGGTGATAGATTGCTACAACGCCAATCCCGTCTCGATGCAGGCCGCCATCCAGTATTGGAAGAGGCTTTCCCCTCAGCGGGAACATGTGGCGGTCCTGGCCGACATGCTGGAATTGGGAGATTCTGCCATCCTGTATCACGACATGGTCGCCGCCATTCTGGCAGACGCGGGCTACAGCCGCCTGATCACGGTCGGCGAGCATTCCGCGCGGTATCACGGCCAGGATACCAGCCTGATGAACAAACATTTTCACACTGTGGAAGAGCTTTTGGCCAGCCCCATCCTGGATGGATTTGCCCCCGGATCGGTGGTCCTGGTGAAAGGCTCCCACTCCATGCATCTGGAAAAGATATTGCCCCGCCTGAGGGGAAAGGAGTAAGGTTTGCTCTACCATCTGCTTTTCCCACTCGCCAAATACAGCATCGTGTTCAACGTCTTCCGCTATATCTCCTTCCGTTCCATCGGGGCCTTCATCACGGCGCTGCTCTTCACTTTGCTGGTGGGGCCGTCGTTCGTGCGCATGCTGCAAAAGAAAGCGGCGGTGGAAACCATCGACAAGGACGTCCCGGAACGTCACCGCAGCAAGGCCGGAACCCCCACCATGGGCGGGCTGATCGTCCTTATCGCCCTGCTGCTCAGTTCCTTCCTCTGGAACGACCTTACCAACCGCTCGATCCTTTTGATGTATCTGACCACCATCTGGCTGGGCGTGGTCGGTTTTCTGGACGATTACTTAAAAAACTACGGGAAGGCCGCCAAGGGCCTTCTGCCCAAATACAAACTCTGGGGCCAGTTGAGCGTGGGCCTGCTCCTGACGCTAGCAATTTATTACAGCAGCAGCCCGGCCGACAACATCACCGCTCTGCAGATCCCCTTTTTGAAAAACACCTACATCCATCTGGGCTGGCTGTTCATACCCATAATAGTGCTCTACGTGACGGGATTTTCCAACGCGGTGAACCTCACCGACGGCCTGGACGGCCTGGCGGCGGGGGTCCTGGTGTTTTCCGCACTCGGGCTCGGCATCATGAGCTACCTCAAGGGAAATTTCGTAGCCGCGGATTACCTCAATCTGGAATTCATCCCCACCGCCGCGGAACTCACTGTATTCAGCACCGCACTGGTCGGCACCCTGATCGGTTTTTTGTGGTTCAACGCCTATCCCGCGCAAGTGTTCATGGGCGATACCGGATCGCTCTCGCTGGGCGGGATCCTGGCTATGATGTCCGTGCTGCTCAAAGAGCAGATCTTTCTGATCATCATTGGCTTCATCTTTGTCGCCGAAATGCTCTCCGTGATGATCCAGCGCAGCTGGTTCAAGCACACCAGACGCAAATACGGAACCGGACGCCGGGTGTTCCTGATGGCTCCGGTCCACCACCACTTTGAACTCAAGGGCTGGCACGAATCCAAGATCGTCATACGCTTCTGGATTATCGCCATCCTGTTGCTGGCCCTGGGTATCAGCACCATCAAACTTCGCTAGGGAACGCTGAAATGTTCGATCCGCAAACACGCTACGCAATCCTCGGCCTCGCCCGCAGCGGGATCGCCGCCGCCCGGAAACTCAAGGAATTGGGCGGAACTGCTTTCCTCAGCGATGTCAAGCCCCGTGAGGAATTTCCCGAGGTAGAGGAACTGGAGCGCGATTTTGACTGCGAGTTCGGCGGCCACAGCGACCGGCTGCTGGATTACGAAGTCTGGATCGTCAGCCCCGGCATCCCTTTGGACGCTCCGATCATCCGGATAGGCCGGGAGAAGAAGATCCGCATGATCAGCGAGATCGAATTCGGCTGGCAGATCAAAGCCCCGGACAGCAAGATCGTGGCCGTGACCGGCTCCAACGGCAAGAGTACCACCGCCTCCCTGATCCACCACATTTTCAGCAACCTGGGCTACAAGAGCATCCTGGCCGGCAACATCGGCTCGGCCTTCTGCAGCCATCCCATCCAGAAGCCCGGACTGGATTTCATCGTGCTGGAGATCAGCAGCTTCCAGCTCGACCTGAGCGAGGATTTCCGACCCGATGTAGCCGTGCTGCTGAACATTACGCCTGACCATCTCAACCGCTACGCGGGCTATACAGACTACATCAACTCCAAATTCAGGATCTTCGAGAACCAGACCGCCCAGGACACAGCTGTGATTTGTGTCGATTCAGAACCGGTGGCTGCGCGGGAAAACCTGATCAGATCAAGGATCTTGCGCTATTCGCTGGAACAGAAGCCGCCGGCCGTTGAAGCCTGGCTGAACCGGGATGCCATCCAGATCGGCCTGCGCCACAAACTCCCGGTGTCAGAACTGAAGATCCGCGGCGCGCACAATGTCGCCAATACAATGGCGGCGCTTTTAAGCGTGGGCGGCCTCTCTCCCGATCTGGGCGGAGCCATGGAGGCCACGAAGAGTTTCCTGCCACTGGCCCACCGTTTGGAATTCGTGGCGGAGATCAACGGGGTGCAGTTCTATAACGATTCCAAGGCTACCAACACCGATTCGGTGCGCTCTGCGCTGACGGCGTTCGGCAGGCCGATCCGCGTGATCATGGGCGGCTCGGACAAAGGCGAGGATTTCGGCGTCCTCACTCCCTTGCTGCAGGAGTGGGCGCAAAAGGTTTACATCACTGGTGCCACCGCGGACAAGATGAAAAGCGCCTGGGCTGGGAAAGTGGATCTGGCCCACGTCGAAGACTTTTCCGAGTGTGTGCGCGCAGCGTTTGCCGAAGCTCAGCCAGGGGACATGGTAGTCCTCTCCCCCGCCTGCGCCAGCTATGATAAATTCAGGAATTTCGAGCATCGCGGCGATTTCTTCCGGGAGCTCGTCCGGAAAATGGCGGACGAATATGAAAAAAAATAGGATCCCGGATTACATCGTTTCCTACGACAAACTGGTGCTGGTCACCTATGTCGTCCTGCTCCTGACCGGGGTTGTCATCATGCTCGACATCGCCTCCATCCAGACTTCCCTGACCTACTTTTTCCGGCACACAGCCTACGCGGCCTCTTCCTTCATCATCATGATCGTCGCCCTGTATTTCTTCAATCTGGAAAAACTGCGCTCGCTCAACCTATTATTTATCCTCGTTGTGATTGCGCTGCTGCTGATCGTCCTCGCCCTGGGACCGGAAGTGAACGGCGCGACAAGGCAATTGCGTTTGGGGCCTCTGAGTATACAGCCGAGTTTTCTGGCCCGACTGGCCTTGGTCTTTTTCCTGGCCGGATTTCTCGCCCGCAAACAGGAACAGCTGAGGATCACTGAATTCCAGAGCCTCGTGAAGGAATTCCTACCCCCAATCCTGGTCACAGTTGTGATCTTCGGCCTTATTATTCTGGAACGGCACCTCAGCACATTGATCATCGGCGGTTGCACACTGGTGGGCATGTTTTTCTACGCCGGCATGAGAAAAAGGTATGTGTTCCTGATCCTGGCTTTGGGCCTGATTCTGGGCAGCTTGGTCATCATGAAGGGCGAAGGTTATCGCAAGGAACGTCTCAAAGCGTTCAAGACCTACAGCCTGTTCACGAAAAACCGCCCCGCGCCAAGCAACGACCCCGGCGAATACCAGGTCCATGAAAGCCTCACCGCCCTCACCACCGGTTCTTGGTTGGGTACGGGAATGGGCTATGGACGGGCAAAACACTATTTCCTGCCAGAAGCCAACACGGATTACGTGTACACCATTATTGGCGAGGAATTCGGGTTCGTGGGGGCGATCATCATCCTGCTCCTGCAAGCCCTGCTCTTTTTCCGCGCTTTCCGGATCGCCGAAGCCCAGACCAATCTATACTTCAAATATCTCTGCGCCGGACTCGCTTTTAACATCTTTCTGAACACGCTGGTCAACACAGGCGTGGCGATCTCGATCCTGCCGCCTACCGGAAACACCCTGCCCTTTATCAGTTACGGCGGAACAGCCCTGCTGACGGATTCCCTTTCCGTGGGCGTGATCCTCAACATCAGCGCCAAACGGAGGAGTTTGTGAGCCAATCGCTGCGCTTCGTTTTCGGCTGCGGCGGGACAGGCGGCCATATCATCCCCGGTATCGCCATCGCCCTGGAATTGCGCAAGAAAGGTTGCGAAGTCCTGTTCATCGGCAACCGCGGCAGCATGGAATCGCGCCTGGTAGCCGCAGAGGGCTTTCCCTTCCGGGAGATCAGGGTACAAAAACTCTACCGCAAACTCAGCCTGAGCAATCTGCTGTTTCCGTTCCGGCTGGTGACCTCGACATTCGCCGCGTTCAACATCATCAAAGGTTTCCGACCCGATGGAGTGATCTGCACCGGCGGCTTCGTTTCCGGCCCGGTGGCCATCGCTTCCATCATGAGACGGATCCCGCTCTTTTTCCACGAAAGCAACAGCTATCCCGGTCTGACGACCCGCCGCCTGGCTCGCTACACCCGCGTAACCTTCACCTCGTTTGCGTCAACAGCGAAATACCTGGCCAAAACCCGGGTGGAACAATTGGGCATCCCCCTGCTGGAACGCGGAGTCCAGGAACAAGCGCCAAGCCTGGCTGAGCTTGGATTTGTGGCAAACAAACCGATTCTGTTGGTCACCGGCGGCAGCCAGGGCTCACAGGCCATAAATTCCGTGGTGGACCGGGCTTTGCCACGCATCCTGGAAAAGGGCTATCAGGTGCTCTGGCAGACCGGCAAATCCGGATACTACAGCTGCTCCCAACGGCATAAAGACGCCCAGGGAGTGCATATCTTCGATTTTTCCCCCCATCTTGCCAGCTTTTACAAGCTGGCTGAAGTGGCAGTGACCCGCGCCGGGGCGATGACCTTGGCTGAACTGGAGGCCAACCAAATCCCCTCGGTGCTGGTCCCACTGCCGTCTGCCGCGGAAAACCACCAGTATTTCAACGCCCTTGAACAACAGAAACGCGGCCTGGCGCTGCTTTTAGGGCAGGACAAACTAACTCCCGAAAGCCTGCTGGCCGCCCTCGACCACATCCGTCAGCATTACAACGAATACAAAGCCAGCCTGGATTTGCCGCCCAACCGCGCCGCAGCTGACATCGCGAGCGCCATTTTGGCCGATCTGGACAAGGAGACCCATCATGCTGGGTAAGACCAAAAAGATCCGCTTCATCGGCATCGGCGGCATCGGAATGAGTGGCATCGCCGAGTTTCTGCACAACCAGGGGCTGGAGATCACCGGCTCGGACATGAAGAAGACCGATCTCACCCGCCATCTGGAAGAATTGGGGATCAAAATCGACGAAGGCCACAATCCCGAACACGTGCGCGATGTGGATGTCGTGGTCAAATCCTCTGCCGTTCAGGACGACAACCCCGAGATCCAGGCGGCCAAAGCCCTGAAGATTCCGGTCATCCGCCGCGCCGAAATGCTCGCGGAGATCACCCGCATGAGCTTCAGCATCGGGATCTCCGGCACCCACGGCAAAACGACCAGCACTTCCATGACCGGACTCGTGCTGGAAACCGCCGGCCTCGACCCCACCATCATCGTGGGCGGCAAGGTGAAAAACTACGGCTCCAACAACGTGATGGGCTCCGGCAAATATATCGTGGTGGAAGCCGACGAATATGATCATTCCTTCCTTTCCCTGACACCCTGCATAGCCGGCATCACCAACGTCGACACCGACCATCTGGATTGCTACCGCAACCTGGACGACATCAAGGGCGCCTTCACCGAATACGCCAACAAAGTGCCGTTCTTCGGCAGCGTGATCGCCTGTCTGGACGATCCCGGAGTGCAGGCGATCCTGCCCAACGTCAACAAAAAGATCGTCACCTACGGATTTTCCCGCCAGGCCGACATCCAGGCCCAGAACATCCGGATGCACGATTTCACTTCCGAATACGACGTCTGCTTCAAGGGTTACAAGCTAGGCCGCATCTCCATGCACGTCACCGGCCGCCATAACATCCAGAACTCACTGCTGGCCGTCGGCATCGGACTCGAACTCGATATCAGCTTTGACAAAATCCGCGCCGGCCTGAAAGAATTCAGCGGCGTTTACCGGCGTTTCGAATTCAAGGGCACGGCAGGCGGGATCACGGTTTACGACGATTACGCGCATCATCCGACGGAGATCGTCGCCACCCTGGAAGGCTTCAAGGACAGCACCAAACGCCGGATCGTGACGCTCTTCCGGCCGCACCTTTTTTCCCGCACCCGCGACCTCTACGAGCAGTTCGGCAAAGCCTTCTTTTCCTGCGACTGCTTGATTTTGGCGCCCATCTACCCAGCCCGGGAAAATCCCATTCCCGGCGTGACCTCCAAACTCATTGCCGATGCCGCCATCCAATCGGGCCACCACAATGTCGTTCTGATCGAGAACAATCCTGACATCGTGCCGCAAGCCATGTCACTCCTGCGTCCAGACGACATTCTCATCACCATGGGCGCTGGAAACGTCTGGCAATACGGCGAAGAAATCTTATCCCTGTTGCAAAAAACTGTTGACAAAAACAGTAAAGGCAAAAAATTGAGCAACTTAGAGACCTGACAAGGAAAAAGCAAAAACACCTCTTGAGAAGATAATGGCTATATCAGACAATAGTTTACGGACGAACAACCCCTCCCGCAAACGCCGCGGCAGCAGCCGGTATTACCTGTATTTCCTGCTGCTCCTTGTCGCTTTGGGCGGATTGGGGACCGGCGTTTATTTTCTGTTGTCGAATCTTCCCCTGCTCAACCTCGCGAAGATCCAAGTCAGCGGCAACGACTGCGTGGCCGACAGCCTGATCCGCAAAATGGTCCAGCCCTATCTCGGACAAAACCTTTTGACCCTGCCCGCCGGCGAGATTTCCAACTACGTGAAAAAATACGCCCGCGTCAAGGACGTAAAGATCCGCCGCCGGCTGCCCAACACCCTGCGTGTCGCGATCACTGAACGCAAGGGCTTCCTCTATATCAAAAGCCTCGAAGGCGACCTCTTCCCTATTGACGAGAACGCCGTCATCCTTGAAAAATACAGCAATGTCTATGGCGAAAACCTTCCCGTGGTGGGAGTCCTGATCTCCGATGCAAGGCTCAAGCCGGGCAAGCGGATCAAGAGCGCTTCGCTGGCGCGGGTGCTGGCCATGCACAAAAAGATCGTCCACGACGCGCCGGATTTCCTGCCCAACATTTCCGAATATTACACCATCGACAACACAGTCTATATCATCGACGCCAGAAACGGCATGCGCCTCATACCCGGCTCGGAGAACATCGCCAAGCAATTTTCCCGCTACCAGTTCGTGCAGGACAACGGCAACGTCAGCCGCCACGCCGTTCTGGACCTCAGGTTCGCCGACCAGGTCGTGGTCAAGAAAGGCAACTGATATGAAAGAGAACATCATCACCGCTCTGGACATCGGTTCCTCCACCATCCGCAGTCTGCTGGTCAAATGCAAGTCCCAGGACCACATGGAGATCCTGGGCATCAGCGAGCTGCCCTCGTCTGGAATCGAAAAAGGCATTGTCAAGGACATCCAGGCCGTCTCCGACTGCGTGAGAAAGGCCCTCGAGGAAGTGGAAACGGTCGCCGGGACCAATGCCGTCAATATTTTTGCCAACATCACCGGGGAACACATCAAAACCCATGTGGGCGACGGACGCATTTCCATTCCCACCGCCAGCCCCAACGAGCCCGGCGAGATCGACCAGGCGCACGTGGACCAGGTGATCAACGATGCCAAAAACAGCGTCAAGATCCAGAAAGGCTTCGAGCGCTCGCAGATTCTGCACGGTATCCCCCAGGGCTATGTCATCGACGGACAGGACGACATCCGCAACCCCGTGCGTATGATCGGTTTCCACCTGATCACAAAAGTTTATACGATCTTCGCGGACATCACGCCGCTGCGCAATCTCAGCAAAAGCATCGAACTCGCGGGCTACGAGATCGAGCCCGAAAACTTCGTCCTCAGCCACATAGCCATCGCCAACGCCGTTCTGAGCGAAGACGAACGCCGCCTGGGCACCATATTGCTGGACATCGGCGGCGGTACCTGCGACATCAGCCTCTTCCACCGCGGCGTCCTGGAAAAGATCTTGGTGGTCCCCATGGCCGGATCTGCCATCACGGAAGATTTGGCCATCGGCCTCAAGACCAACCTCGCCAACGCCGAATACATCAAGACGCAATACGGCATCGCTTTGGCCAGCAGCGTCGATCCGGAGGTCGAAGTCGATGTGGAAGGCATCGCCGGACGCGAAAGCAACCGCAAGACCCAACACCTGGTCAGCCACGTGATCCAGCACCGTGTTGAGGAAATGCTCTCGCTCTGCTACGACCGGCTCAAAAACTATTACACTCCGGAACTCGTCACCGCGGGCATCGTCCTCACCGGCGGTACCGCCCGGCTCCAACAGATCGATAAAGTGGTGGAAAACGCCTTCAATATGCACGTGAAAGTTGCCGCTCCCGACCTGAGCCGTCTGAATGGCATGGTCAGCCACCTCGACGATCCGGCTTTCGCCACGGTCGTCGGTTTGCTCTACCACGCCGCCTCGCTCGACCGCGAACTCAAAGCGCCCACGTCCCGCGCCGCCAGGTTCGGAACCACCAAAATCGCAGACAAGATCAAACAAATATACAAAGACTTTACTACCTAAGTAAAGGGGGAAAACATGATTGAATTTGACGAAAGGCCTGCCCAGATAGGCACCAACATCAAGATCATCGGCGTCGGCGGAGCCGGCGGCAATGCCATCAACACGATGATCGCGAACGACCTCAGCGGCGTGGAATTCATCACCGCCAACACTGATATGAGCGACCTGGTCAAAAGCCAGGCCAGAATGAAACTCCAATTGGGCAAAAAACTCACCCGCGGCCTCGGCACAGGAGCCAATCCGAACCTTGGCGAACGCAGCGCGGAAGAGTCCAAGGACGAAATCCGGGACCACCTGGACGGCGCGGACATGATCTTCATCGCGGCCGGAATGGGCGGCGGAACCGGGACCGGAGCAGCGCCCGTGATCGCCAAGATCGCCCGCGATCTGGGGATCCTCACCCTCGGGATCGTGACCACGCCTTTCACCTTCGAAGGCCAGAAACGCATGACCAACGCCGAGGACGGCATCCACAAACTGGCGGAGTTCGTGGACACGCTCATCGTGATCCCCAATGCCAAACTGAACGAGATTTACGCCGACCTCACCCTCGTCGAGGCTTTCCAAAAAGCGGACAATGTCCTTTTTGAAGCCGCCAAAGCCGTTTCCGACATCATCAACGTCAGCGGCCTGGTCAACGTCGATTTCGCGGACGTCCGGACCGTCATGCAAAACATGGGCTTCGCCCTCATGGGCACCGGTGTCAGCGAAGGCGAAAACCGCGCCATCCTCGCCGCCAAGACCGCCATCAACAATCCCCTGCTCAGCGACATCAGCCTGCATGGCTGCCAGTCGCTTTTGATCAACGTCACAGCCGGCAATGACCTCAAAATGGAAGAATTCAACGAGGTTTCGCAGGTGATCACCAATGAGACCGGCTCCACCGCCAACATCATCATGGGCGTTATCATCGATCCCGATATGATCGGCAAGGTTTCCGTCACCATCATCGCCACCGGATTGAAGAACTCCCGGGAAAATATCGTGGATTTCCCCAAAGTCCAGATCGCCCAGCCCGCGCCGCAACCCAAGCAGCAAACTGCCAAACAGGCCAAGGCTGAGGATGAGATCGAGGATATTTTCCGCGTCCTGAACATCAACCAACCCGGCAGCAAAGAGGATAAAAACAGCCCGAACGAAGAAGGCCAGAGAACTGTCAATCCGCGCACGGATTTGCCTTCCTTCCTCAAGGCCCTGGATTAGAATTTTACCCCACTCCTACCCTGCTTAGGTCTCTCAACGGACACCCCTGTCCGTCCAAACCGCCGGCGCTCCCCCTGCCGGCGGTTTTCTATTTTACCATACCGAAGCTGGGTTCAGCATCATGGCACTCTGGAAACGCCGATAAACACGAAGACCGGCATGGGAAAAGAAAGAGCCGGCCTTATCCTGGAACGGCAGGCGTCCCGCCTGCGATAGCCCGCAGGGGCCTGTATCCCACTAATGAATCCATTAACCTGAAAACCCATTAACCTAAAAAAGCCCCGAAACGGCAGGCGGCCCGCCTGCAAGAACCCCAGGGGCATGTATCCCAACAATTAACCCGTTAACCTGTTACCCAAAAAAAAAGCCCCGGAGGGAGCGACAGATCATAGCGAGGGTGCGTAGTGAACGGGGTCCCCGCAAAGGAGCGCAGCGAGTTTGTGGGGTTGTGATCGAACCCCTCGACCTGGAGTTGCGACTGATTTTTCTTACACTATCCCATGTCTGCTGAAAAATAGGAGCATGTTCAGCAGACAGGGGGATGGGAGTGATTCATAGGGAAGATCCAGCCATACTTAATCCAAACCTGCAACCGGGCCAACTACTTCCAACGGAATTTATGGTGACTATGAAAGATCCTTGTGTGTTCACAATCTGAGAGTTTTTATTCCACGACCAACACGTCCCCGTAGGAGTAGTGACCGTCGTGGAACCAGATGAAAACACGGTAGAGGCCGGGCTCGAGGTCGGTCACATCCATGTGATGCTGGTGGTATCCCGCGCCCAGCACAACAGTTTTGCGGATCGCGTGCTGGCTGTCGAGCAGCAGCACGGTCGCG
>JAKQNV010000011.1 GCA_029565595.1 Candidatus Cloacimonadota bacterium | reverse complement strand
CGGCGTGGTGGTGTTCGACGCGGTGCAGGGCGTGGAGCCGCAAAGCGAAACAGTCTGGCGCCAGGCTGACAGGTATCACGTTCCCCGGATTTGTTTCGCGAACAAGATGGACCGTATGGGAGCTTCTTACTCCCGCACCATCGAAAGCATTAACCGCCGACTCGGCGCCAATACTCTCGCGATGCAAATCCCGATTGGAGAAGAATCTGCCTTCTGCGGAGTCATTAATCTTCTCGAGGAAGAAGCAGTTTACTTTGACGACGAAAGCGGCAAGGAACCGCGCGTGGAGCCCATCCCGGCAGAATACCGCGAGAAGGCTGCTCGCAAACGTGCGGAGTTGGTTGAAAAGATTGCCGAGCTGGACGACGCCCTGATCGAAAAGTTTCTGGAAGGCGAAACCATCAGCCTGGCTGAACTGAAAGCTGCGCTGCGCAAAGGCGTCATTAACGCCAGCGTTACCCCCGTCTTTTGCGGGACGAGCCTGCGCAACAAGGGCGTGCAGCCCTTGTTGGACGCTGTGGTGGATTATCTGCCCTCGCCGTTGGATGTGCCGCCTGTGAAAGCGACGCTTCTGCGGGATGACAGCATCGTTCATCGCAGCCCGGACCCCGCCGCACCGCTCTCGGCGCTCGTGTTCAAAATTGTCACCGACCCATACATGGGGCGCTTAGCCTATATCCGCGTATATTCGGGCAAAGTGAAGCAGGGTGAAGCTGTCTATAATTCCTCCAAGGGCAAAAAGGAACGCGTTGGACGCTTGCTGCGCATGTACGCCGACCGTCGGGAGGACATTGATGAATTGGCGGCTGGCGATATCGGCGCTATCCTGGGTTTGAAGTTCAGTTTTACTGGCGACACCCTGAGCGATTCCTCAGCGCCGGTGGTGTTGGAAAGCATCAGCTTCCCGGAACCGGTCATTTCTGTGGCGATTGAACCCAAGACCAAGGCGGACCAGGAAAAAATGGCCGATTCACTCGTGAAACTGGCCGAAGAAGACCCCACCTTTAAAATCCGTCAGGACGAAAACACCGGCCAGACAGTCATTTCCGGCATGGGAGAGCTGCACCTGGATGTTTTGGTGGACCGCTTGCTGCGGGAATTTAAGGTACAGGCCAACGTTGGCAAACCGCGCGTCGCTTACCACGAAGCCATCACCAGGCCGGTGATGAATGTCAATTACAAGTACACCAAACAGACCGGCGGCCACGGCCAGTACGGGCATGTGGTCATCAACCTGGAACCGTTGGAAAACGGCAGCGGCACCGTCTTTGAAAACCAGATTCGCGCCGGGGCTATTCCCAAAGAGTACATTCCTGCCGTCGAGAAAGGCATCCGCGAGGCTGCTGAAAGCGGACCGCTGGCAGGTTTCCCGATGACCGACTTTAAAGTCTCTTTGATTGACGGTTCTTATCACGAGGTAGACTCCAGTGAAATGGCATTCCGTATGGCAGCCATCTTTGCCTTCCGCGAGGCCGCCGAAAAAGCCGCTCCGGTGCTGTTGGAACCGATTATGAAAGTCGAAATCACGGTTCCGGAAGAATATACCGGCGATGTTATCGGTCAGGTGAACGCGCGCAAGGGGAATGTGCTGGGGATGGAATCCCAGTTTGGCAACGCCCAGATGATACACGCGGAGATCCCGCTTTCGGAGATGTTTGGGTACGCCACGGAGCTGCGTTCCGCGACCCAGGGGCGCGGCGTGTTTACGATGGAATTCAAGCATTACGCGCAGGTGTCCGAAGCCATGCGCAAGAAAATCCTGGGATTGGCTTAACTCCGCCGGGCATACTGAG
>JAKQNV010000166.1 GCA_029565595.1 Candidatus Cloacimonadota bacterium | reverse complement strand
TCAAAGCACCCGGCTTGTCCAGATTGGGGATGTGGATGATATTCGGCTCCAGACCGAGCCGGACCTCAAACTTGTCGTTTTCGCGGACACAGTAGGCATAGATGTGACTGACGTTCGGATTGCGAAGCATCAAGGTGATCCAGCCCTGGTAGCCGATCTCGAAGCAGCATTTGCCTTTCCTGGGGATGAAGTAGACAAGCCCAAGTTCGGGCGTCGGATCCAGCCGGACCAGCGAAGCGCTGAGGACTGCTCCCACGATGCTCCGCGTGCTGCAGGTTTTCAGGTTGTCGCTTTCAGCAATGATACTGGTGGAAATCTGGATGATCCGCTCCGGAGGGATCGCTCCCATCAGAGCATTCGCGAACATCGGCTCGTAAAGCCTCAGGATCCGCTCGATCCCATGTGAATCCATGCCGGCCAGTGTGACCGGGATGGTGGATCTCTCTTTCTTGCCGCTGGCGGCAGGTTCAGCCTTGGCAGGGCCGGCGCCCTCCGGCCGCATCTTGCCTTTCAGTTGCTCAGCTACGCCTCCCATGATAGACCTCCGTTTTCTCACAGCTTGATTTTGAGAAGCAGCGATCTGCTCCCCGGTTTCACATCCAGGCACTTGTTGTAGAGGTCCGGATGTTGGGATTTGATCAAGTCCACATCGAGAACGGAACGAACGCACTGCCCCGCCTCCTGGGGATGGTTTGCCCTGAAGCGCTCTTCGTTGAAAATTTCTTTGTCCTTGGCGCTCTTGTAGGTGCAGACGATTTCACCGTTACAACTGGCCGCTTCATAGTCAGTGAGGAGCATTTTGAGGGAGAACTCGATCGGCTCCAGCCGTTCATCGATCTTCTTCTTGGCGGCGCGCATGCGGGCCACTTTGAGGACAAGCTTGCGGGTGGTTTCGTCCACATCCAAAGTTTTGGGCTGGCTGCGGGGATAAAGAATTTTCAGGTCGTCTTCGGTGACCGGTTCGGGGGGAATGCCTTTCAGAACGTGCTCTTCCCAAAAGACGCGGACCTTTTCGGTCATCATGGCGATGAATTCCAGGTCAGGCTGGATCGGGATCAGCTCAGGCTGGCCGAATCCCCGAAAGCTGTCGGCCGGCATGACGCCGATCGCCGCCCACTTGTAGCCGGTGACGGCCAGCTGGCTTTGAACCTGCACCCAGTGATGGACAAACGTCGGATTCAGCTCCTGCGCCATCGGATTCCAGCTCTTGAGGTTTTCCATGGAGGTTGTTTTAAGTTCGAGCACTGCTGTGCCGTTCGGCTGGCCAACGATGACACGGTCCAGGTTGCAGCGCCAGAAATTCAGGGTGGAATGAATGCGGATCTTGTTGTCACGCTGGATCTTGAGGTTGTAAAGGTCGCCGATCCAGTCGGCGATCATCTGCTCGGCTCTCAGGCCGGCTTCCGCTCTCTCGCCGGCGGGCTCGGACTCAGATTCGCCGCGCTTTTCGAGATAGACATCTAGGGGGGTCCGGTACTTGTCAAATCCCAGGATTGCCGCTGTTTCTGACGCGCCGAGGTACGACCGCCGTTGGGCGACCCATTCCTCACGGGTCATTTCAGTTGTTTTAACGTATTCCATCTTGAACCTCCATACTGTAAGCCGCGGGGAGCATCTGGGAACGCTTCTCCGGCGGCGCTTCACACAGCAAAAGTACCATGATCGTCCAAAAGGCGGTGATCAGGACCAATTTAAAAAACTCG
>JAKQNV010000158.1 GCA_029565595.1 Candidatus Cloacimonadota bacterium | reverse complement strand
CCAGATACCAGGTTTTGGGCTCGGTAACGGTCAGTTTCGCGCTGAAGGAAGAGGCGTCGGAGGCTTGCATGGCCTGCTCTTTCCCGTCGGAGAATTTCATCACGGCCTGCCGCACCGGGATGTTGGTCTGGATGGAAAGGATCACCTCGCTGTGCTTGAAAGCCTCGATATTGCCGTAACTGAGCGTGTCCAACGCGCTGCCCAGGCCGGTGTAGGCGGGATATTTGTAGTTCACCGTCCAGCGCTTCGCGAAGGGCTCGTCGAGGCAGGTGACCTTGTAAACCGGGCTGGTCGCCACTTCGTTGCTCACGTAGTATTCCAAAGAATAATCCAGGGCGGGGAAGGTGTAGGAATTCTGCGTCATGCCCAGTTCGCGCCACTGTTTGTCCCATCTGTAGAACAGCCGGTGGTTGAGGCGGGTATCCGGCGCCACGACCTCGATCTTGAACTGCTGGCCTTTGCCTGTGACCGCGTTGCCGGGGCTGACCTCGACGGTCTTTTTGTAGTCCACGGAGGCGGGGTTGTTGGTGACGAATTGCCGCGCGGCGTAACGAAAATCGTTCCAGTCCAGCGCCCAGACGCTGCCGATGCCCACCAGCACGAAGAGGAGCAGAAAGGCGTGTTGGGGCTCGAACAGGCGAGGGAAGCGATAGCGCGAGGCGTTCAGACGATTTTCGGCCTGGCCCGCCAAAGCGTTCAGGACGGCTTCCGGCTGCTTTTGGACCTTGAGATCGTAAAGGTTTTGGTAAAGATCGTCCCCGTGTTCGATCTGCCGGTCCAGCCAGCGAGCCGCGGATGAATCGCCCGCAAAGCCGCGCCAGCCACGATAGAGCAGATACCCAGCCAGCAAGAGCAAACCGGCCCGCAAACCGTAATTGAGCCAGACCAGCGCCGCCGATTGAGCCGGGACGTTCAGCCAGGCCAGATAATAAACGTGGACGCCCGCCGCCACACAGGCCAAGGCCAGGATCAAAGCTCTCGCCAGGGCTTGCAGGTTCAATCCGCGTTTATATCTGCGCAGCGCGCTCAGAAATACTTTCATCGCTCATTTGCTCCGTCGGTAACGCTCCGGAAACCCCGATTTTTCGTCAATCATAATTTTGGAGGGAACCCAGCCCGGAGCGCCGGAAGACCGGACTTGATTCTTTCATTAAGGGAGGGCAGTATTGAACACCGGACGCCGGCTCCAGCCAACAACACGGCCTTCTCCCATATGTCATTCCAGCGCAGGCTGAGCAACCAACACGGAGTTGTCCCCATTATGTCATTCCAGCGCAGGCTGGAATCCAGTCTTTTAGACTACATGCCCTAAACCCAAGCCCCGCATCATTCAAACCCCAGACTCCAAATCATTGTCATTCCAGCGCAGGCTGGAATCCAGGTCTTTTAATATCAAGCGGGTACGATGCTTTTTTGTCCATCGTGAGGGCTGAGTAAAGGTCTGAACTTTAGAGAACTGGATCTCAGCCTGCGCTGGGATGACAAAGCTTGGGATCTGGCGTGGACCCCGGTCGCTGGGATGACTACGCGGGGAATCTGTAGTGAAAGGTGAGGTTGATCCAAGGCCCCTGCTGGTCCTCACAGGCGGGACGACTGTGGTTCCAGGATCCGGGGCCCTTGTCACCCGCTTTTACAGCGCGACCGCCTTAATGTAATAAAAACCCTTGGGCGGCATGTCCATGTGGACCGTTCCCAACAAGCGGGAAAACTCACAGGAAACGGCGTTTCCGAGCAGGCTGAACGTCCCGTAGGGCTCTTCCGCATAATACACTTCGTAGTAGCTGGGCACGAGCGGAACTCCGTTGGTGTCCAGGATTACCGGGGACCAGGTCACTTTCTCGTATATATATGTCGTGTGCGTCCAGGGATCGAATACGGAGTACCAGGATATATTGAGATTCTCAGGTGCCCGGGGCGTACCGGGCAAAGAAGCGAAATCGTTCAGTTGGGCGACAAAGATCCCATTTCCGGTTACCGAAAATGCATCGAAATCACAAGTCTGGGTGTGTTTGCCAGCCACTGACAGTTTTCCCGATTGGGGGTGGAATGAAATTGCCGTTGCTTGGTCAGCACCCGTTCCGCCGGCTTGGGTGGTCCAGATCCAGTTTCCGGAAGTGTCGATTTTGGCTGCGAAAATATCAGTGCTTCCTGCGCTGGCCAGGGAAAATTCTCCGAATTGGGTTGTGCCTGTAAA
>JAKQNV010000154.1 GCA_029565595.1 Candidatus Cloacimonadota bacterium | reverse complement strand
ATGATAAAGCAAGGTGGCCACCGGGATGTTTGAGGAACCGACAGAATTGGGCATCTGGTCCCAAAGATAGGTGGTGGCACCGAAATTGGCGCTCTGATAGCCGTATCCGGAGGCGTAGTAGGTGTTGTTGCCGACTCCGGTGGTGGGATGGTTCCAATATTTCATGACCATGGCCATGGCCGTTGCCACGCAACCTGCGTAAACATGTCCGCCGGGGCCTTGATTATCGGCCGGGCACAATTCGTTGTAGGGCCAGCCTTGATCCCAATCCGTCGCCAGAAGCGGGCTCACCGACCTGTCAAGCCGGTTGCCGGAAGTGACCTGGCCTGCCCGCAGATCCTGCCACAGTTTGCTGTTCGCGGGAATGATCTCCCCAGCGCTGACGATTTGACCGATCTGGTCCGCGTAAAGCTGTATCCAATCAAGAAAAGAGGCGTGGGCAAATTGCGTCCGGTCGGTCGGGACAGCTGAATAGGCGAGAACGGGAACAGAATTGTCGTCTCCCGAGACCAGGACGAAGCGCCCGTCGCTGAAATTGACCAAATAGAGCAGCGGCAGGTCGGCAGAGCCTTTGTCATAAACGGCCGCGCAGGGATGGAAGGCCTTTTGTTTGTAATAAAGGACGCTTTCCGCCTGGGACAGGCCTCTCACGCCTTCAGGGCCGTTTTCCAGCCAGATCCGGGCGGCTTGCGCGGCTTCCGGGGGCTGGACGAAGCCAGCCGCTGCCGGCACCGCAAAGGCGCTCAGGATCAGGCCCAGGGCCAGGATCATTGTCAGTTTTTTAATCGTCAGAACTATCATCGTTCCTCCATTGGATAAAATAATCGCAAGATTCGTTCCAGCCACTGGCTTTTATTTTCGCCAACACAGCTGAATGCATACTGCCGCAAGGAGTTGGATCAGAGAAACAGGTTGCAGATGCCAGCTCCGATAAAAGAAAAAACGGCGGAATCGGGATCCCGCCGTTCATTCGTATTCAGAATTGAGAGATTCTACCACCGCAGATGGGCGAAGGCTTTGTTGGCATCGGCCATTTTGTGCGTGTCTTCGCGTTTTTTGATGGACGAACCTTCTTTCTTGAAAGCGGCCATAAGTTCCGCGGCCAGTTTTTCGGTCATGGTTTTCTCGCTGCGAGCCCGCGCGTAGCTGATCAGCCAGCGGAAAGCCAGAGCGCGGCCGTTCTTTTCATTGACCTCGGTGGGTATCTGATAGTTCGATCCACCGACGCGGCGGGACACGACCTTGACCAGCGGGCGCACGTTTTCCAGCGCGGTTTTAAACACATCCAGCGGCGGCTGCTTGGTCTTGTCGGCGATGATGTCGAAGGCGCCGTAAACGATCTTTTCGGCGACGCTCTTCTTGCCTTTTTTCATCAGGCAGTTCATGAACTTGGACAGCGTGACATCGTTGTATTTGGGATCCGGAAGGACTTCGCGGAGGACGGCTTTTCTTTTTCTTGGCATGGTTACGTTCCTCCTTTATTTCTTCGCGGCCTTGGGACGCTTGGCGCCGTATTTGGAGCGTGAGTTGAGGCGTTTTTCGACTCCCGCAGAATCGAGGGCGCCGCGCACTATGTGGTAGCGCACGCCGGGAAGGTCTTTAACACGGCCTCCACGCACCAAAACGATGCTGTGTTCCTGCAGGTTGTGGCCTTCGCCGCCGATGTAGGCTGTAACTTCAAATCCGTTTACCAGACGGACACGGGCAACTTTACGCAGTGCCGAGTTCGGTTTTTTGGGCGTCGTCGTGTAAACACGAGTGCATACTCCGCGCCTTTGCGGACATCCCATAAGCGCCCTGTTTTTCTTTTTCTTTTCGATCTCGGTTCTGCCTTTGCGGATCAGTTGGTTAATGGTTGGCACTGATTACCTCCATGTGCTTTATCCTTTTTAACTGAATGTTAGAAATTGTAGAAATCCTCGGATTCCTCTTCGCCGCTGGGATGGGCGAAACGATCGATGATCTGGGCAACTGTGTCTCCTGAAGCCACCGCTTCCTGGAGTTGGATGTTGTAGATCTTGGTGCCCGTTCCGACCGGGATACGATGACCGAGGATGATGCTTTCCTTGAGCCCTTCCAGGCGGTCGATGCGGCCTTCGATAGCGGCTTTGGTGAGGACTTTTGTGGTTTCCTGGAACGAAGCCGCGGAGAGCCAGCTGTCCGTGAGCAGCGAGGTTTTGGTGATCCCCAGCAGCAATTGTTCAAACTGGGCTGGCGTCTTGCCAAAACTGATGGTTTCACGATTTTCCTTTTCCACCATGATCTTGTCCACGATGTCGCCTTCCAGGAAGGAAGTGCTGCCACTGTCGGTGATGCGCACTTTTTTGAACATCTGGCGGATGATGACGCTCACGTGCTTGTCGTCGATCTTCACGCCCTGCTTGCGGTAGATTTCCTGGATCTCGTTGAGGATCATGATCTGGGCTTCGATCACACCCTTCACCAGCATGTCGTGCGGGTCGAAGGGGCCGTCGGAAAGGGCGTCGCCGCTCTCCACGTGGTCGCCCTGGTGGACGATGATGCGTTTGCCGGAGGGTATGGAATATTTGCGCCCGGCAAGCGGCTGGCCGTTTTTGACTGTGTCACCCGTGGCGACGATGCTTTCCTGCTGGTTCGGGATTTGCAGGACCAAGCCGCAGAGCGGCGCTCCGGACTTGACGCTGTCGTCGTTGTTCACAATGATCTGCAGGTTTTTGGGTATTTCGTATTCCACAGGTTTGGCATTGCGCTTGGCCACGGAGACGAAGCGTTTTTTCTTTTCCTCGGTGATGGTCACTTTCCCGTCTTTTTCCGTGTATACGGTGTTGTCGGGAAGGATCACGATCTGGTTGAGGAATTCATCCACCTGCACCAGGATCTTGCCGTCCGCGGGAGAGAAAACGCCGTTCCTGGGAGTCACGAAGATGTCGCGGCCGGTCTTTTTCAAACCGCCGATGGTGACAATGCCTTCAATATCGGAGATCTTGGCTTTGTCCTTGGGCACACGGGCTTCGAAAAGATCCTGTACTCGGGGCAGGCCGCCGGTGATGTCGCGCTGCTTGATCGTCATGCGCGAAGTCTGACCCAGGATATCGCCGGTGTGAACGAAACTGCCATCCTCCACGCGCACCACGAGCCCGGACGGAAGCGGTACCAGCACCGCGGCACCGTCTTCGCTGACGATGCGGAACTGGGGTTGTTTCTTGCGGTCTTTGGACTCGATGATGGTGATATCACGCGTGAATGTGATGTCGTTGTATTCTTCCTTGAAAGTGATGTCTTTGATCAGGTTTTCGTAGTGGAGAACGCCCTTGGCTGTGGAGATCAGCGGGTTGTTGAACTGGTCCCAGCTCATCAGTTTGGTGTTTTGGGCGATTTTCTGCCCGTCGCGCACATGCACGGTAGCAGCATATTCCACTTTGTATTCTTCCAGGACTTTCTTTTTATCGTGTTCGTCATAGACCAGGATCTTACCCAGGTGGCTGACGGAAATGAGTTGGTTGTCGATGTTGTTCACGGTGTTCATACGGTCGAAACGCACGATACCGTCGTGGTTGGAGACCACTTCCGCCAATTCCGTGGTAGTGGACGCCGCGCCGCCGATGTGGAAGGTGCGCAGGGTCAACTGGGTTCCCGGTTCGCCGATGCTCTGGGCTGCTATGATGCCGACCGGATCGCCGATCGTGGCGGGTTTCTGAGTGGCCAGGTTGCGTCCGTAACACTTGGCGCAAATGCCGCGTTCGGCCTCGCAAGTGAGGACGGAACGGACGTGCACGGTGATGATGCCGTGGTTTTGGATGGTGCGGGCCATCTTGTTGCTGATCTCCTGGCCGCT
>JAKQNV010000010.1 GCA_029565595.1 Candidatus Cloacimonadota bacterium | reverse complement strand
ATCAGGTATTGGTCGAGGTTGTAACTCTGCTCGGCGCTGAGGGAATCGATCACGCCCAGGCAAAACATCACTGGGGTGAATTCCTTCGGCGGAGTGAGCAACTGGGTATGTTCGATCTGGAAACTTTCGCTCAGATCGTGGAAAAAAGTACCCGTCTCATTCGGATGCGAGCCATACTGGAACATCAGGGCCAGGGAATCCGCGAAGACGAGCAGTTTGGGCAGGACGCTCTTCTCCAGTTTTTGCAGCTGCTGCACCAGGAGGTATTCCATCATGTTTTCCATGCCCGGGGCGATGGTCAGCGCGGTGGTTTTTCCGCCGCCTTCGAAACTGGCTCCCAGCACGATCTCCTTGGTGACTTGCTGTTCGTTGTCCGTGGTCATCACGGTGTAGGGCTCGATGCCGTAAGTGACTGCCTGCTTGATGAGGGCGTCGTTGCTGGCCGCGCGGACATATTCGTATTTGAGCCGGCCTTTGGACTGGCGCGCGAATTCCGCCAGAAGGTCTTTCAAACCGCGATTGATCACGCTCATCTGCGGCGTCAGGTCGTTGGTGGCAAAAACCTTGACCACGACTGGTTCCCGATGCTCGCGGATAGTCTTTTTACTCTGCGCGGAGAGGGAGTAGCTTTTATCGCGGCTGGCGTCGACACGCAGATAGAGAAATCCGCCCACGACCAGGATCAGCAGGGCGATGAGGATCTTTAGAGTGTAAGTGCCGATGATTTGTTTGCGCGTCTGCATCTTAGCGCTCCTGCAGCATGTTTTGGGCTTGCAGCCTGAGCTGCGCCAGATAAAGGAAAATGAAGGTCACTACGGCGAAATAGAGCAGGTCGCGGGTGTCCAAAACGCCCTTGAGGAAGTTTTCCAAATGGTAGTCGAAGCCCAGATACTCGATCAATCCGAAAATTTTCAGAGGTATGAGGTCGCCGATCCTGCCCAGCAGGTAAAACAGTCCGCAAATGGCCAGAGCCAGCACAAAGGAAAGCACCTGGCTGGTGGAAATGCTGCTGGCAAAAATGCCGATGGCGATGAAAGCAGCGCCGGCGCAGAGCAATCCGATGTACCCGGTCAGGATCGCGCCCAAGTCAGTTCCGATGCCATAGAACAGGATCAAGACCGGAAAGACCAGCGTGAAGACCAGTAAGGTTCCCAAAAGCAGCCAGGCCGCAAGGAACTTGCCCCAGATGATCTGCCCCAGTTTGAGGGGCAGGGTGGAGATCAGTTCCAGGGTCCCGCTGCTCCGTTCTTTGGCGATGCTGCCCATGGTGCTGGCCGGGATGTAAAAAAGGAAGAACATGTGCATGACGCTGAAGGTGGAGCGCATGTCCGCGACCCTGATTTTCAGTGCCGTGAGGGCGAAATAGCCGCCGACGAAAAGCAGGTACACAGCCAGGATGATATAGGTCCCCGGCGAGCGCAGGGAGAGGTCGTATTCCTTGCGGGCGATGGTCAAAGCGGGGTTCATGGCTGTTCCTCCCCGCTATCGGAATCCGCGTCATCCTCAGGGATCTCTGCGATCCCGGGTTCCTCCGGGGTTTCCGGTTCTACCGCCTCATCAATATCCTGTGGAGTCTCTTCGACGGCAGTGGAGGTGAGTTCATGGAAAATCCTCTCCAGGCTTTGTTTTTCCTGGTAGATGCTGAGCAGTTGCCAACCCTGGGCAACCACGAATGACGAGAGGTCTTTGCGGATGTCGAGTTCGGGCGGGGCGAGAAATTCCAGCATTGCCGCGGAGCCTTTCTCTTGGCGGGAATCGAGTTGGACCGTCGGAAATTGCTCCAGCCAGGGCGAGAAATCCGCTGCGGCGGGCTCCACTTCGAGAACCACGCGGTTTTGTCCGGCGATATAGGAGTCCAGGTTTTCCATCTGGTCGTCGACGAGGATGCGTCCGGCGTTGATGATGACCACGCGCGAGCAGAGCGCTTGCACTTCCTGCATGATATGGCTGGAAAGCAGGACTGTCTTGGCTTTGCCCAGTTCGCGGATGAGTTCGCGGATCTCCAGGATCTGGTTGGGGTCGAGGCCGCCGGTCGGTTCGTCCAAGATTAAAACGTCCGGATCGTGCAGGATCGCCTGCGCCAGGCCGGTCCGCTGGCGGAAGCCCTTGGATAGGGTTTTGATCGGTTGGCGCCAGACCTTGTCCAATGCGCATTTCTCCCGCACGAAGTCCAGCCGGTCCGGCAGTTCAGATTCCTTAATCTGGCGCAGTTCGCCGATGTAGCGCAGGAATTCCCGCACCGTCATTTCGTCGTAAAGAGGGTTTTGCTCCGGCAGATAACCGATGCGGGCGCTGGCAGCCAGGGGATCGGAAAAAACACTCTTCCCGTCCAACTCGATCTGCCCGGATTGCGGCTGCAGAAACCCCACCATCATACGCATCGTGGTCGTTTTACCGGCGCCGTTGGGTCCGAGAAAGCCTGCAATTTCGCCAGTATTGACGGCGAAGCTGATATTGTCCACTGCTTTGATCTCGCCAAAGCTGCGGGACAGATTTCGGATCTCTATCATGTAAAGGGATTACCTCATCATCATTTGCATGGATTTTTGCTGCCCGGCCGGTTCGGTCAATGATATCACATCGCCAGATTTTAGGCCGGAGATCACTTCCACGTTCTGGAGGTCGTTTGCGCCCAGTTTAACTGGCGTCGCGACGGGTTGGGCGGGTAGCGCGGCCAGCTTGCCCTTGGCGGACTTGGCGGCAGTTTTTCCCGCATTTTTTGCGGTTTTGGGCATCATATACACCACATCCTGGTTCTTGTCATCCGTAAACACCGCCCGGATGGGGATCACGAGGATGTCCTTGCGAGAATCTCCGATGATGGTGACTCCGGCGGTCATGCCCGGTTTGGCTGTCTGGCCGGTGGCGTTGATGCTGATTTCGACGGGGAAGACCTTGGCGTTGTTCTCTGTGATGGCGGAAGGCGCGATCTTGATGATCTCTCCAGAATACTCGTCATAGGGCAGGGCGTCCAGTTTGATCCTGGCTTGCTGGCCCAGGCTGAATTTGGCGATGTCCACTTCGTTGATGTTGCTGGCCACGATCATACGGTTCAGATCGGCGATCTTCATCACCACCGTGCCTTCGCCGAAACTGCTGAGGCTGGACTGCACCATTTCGCCTTCGTTGACGGTGCGGTTGATCACCACGCCGGACGCGGTGGCATACACGTGCGTGACCTTGCCTGGAACGTCCAGGTCGCTGATCATCTCGTATTGTTTGGAGGCTTGCTGATAATCGATCTGGGCGGAGGTGAGTTCGTCCTGGGCCGCTTTGTAAACCTCGCGTGAGATGTAGTCTTTGGCCAGCAGGGCCTGCTTGTCCGCGAGGTCCTTGCGGGCGTTGGCCAGGCGCAGCTCGGCTTTGCTGAGTTGGGCCTTGGTGTTGAAGAGCGAATTGGCCTGGTTGTAGTCCGGCTCGATATCGGCAATGACCTGTCCCGATTTTACGTAGTCGTTCTCATCGGCGTAAAACTTCACGATCTTGCCCGAGACCTTGGATTTGATGGCGACGACCGTTTCCGGCCGTACTTCGCCGGTGATCTCGATCTGGGAAACGATCTCGCCTTTGGCCACCGTGTAGGTCTGATCGTCCTTGGCCTGAGCGAACTTCTTCAAAGCGGACTTGCCGCACTGGCGGAGGCCCAGGAACAGCAGGACCAGCACTGCCAGGATGATGAGCACGATCTTCCACTTTTTTCGCATGCGTCCTCTTCACGTTTCAGAAGTATTTATTTTGAGCATGGCATTTCCCCACAGCCTAAATGTCAATAAAAAAGACTCCCGCCTGCCCGTAGCGCGGCAAGCCGCCGCATGGCCGGAGCGATCATGCTCATTGCAGTCAGAAGTTTGCCGTTTTCAAATGGACGGGGGAGGAAGCAGGCAAACCGGAGTCGAGATCAAAAAAATACGGTCAAATCATCCGTTGAAGGAACGCGAAAATTCTCCTTGACAAATGCGGGCGTCCAATCAGAAGGAAAGATATTGGTATATTTACTTTCAAAAGTAAATTTTTCTTTTCTCTTGGGAGAAATTCGAAATGACCGTGTCAGATTTGTAACAGACACAAAGATAATGTAAAGGAGACCCATTATGAAACGCATGTTTTTCATTTTGCTCGGCCTGCTATTGATCGGATCCGCCTTTGGCGCGGCCTCGTTCGACAGCGAGACCGGCGAACAAATCCCCGGTTATCAGTTTCTGACGCCGGATGTCCCTGAAGCACCCTCCACTGCGGTGGAAGAATCGCGTGACGTGGACGCCTGGTCCGGAACCGGGCCCTGGGGCGGCAATGTCCGCTGTCTGACCACCGATCCGGCGAACAATATGCACGTTTTCGCAGCTTGCGGCTCGACCGTGGCACAAGTTGAAGGCGGCGTCTACCAAAGCACGGACGGCGGCCTTACCTGGGCGAACACCACTTTGCCGCGCAAACAGTTCAACACCGTGGCGAGTTCCGCGGCTCAGCCCGGAACCTTCTACGCCGGCGCCCGCAACGGACTCTACAAGTCCACCGATAACGGAGCCACCTGGGTGCTGTACGCGCAATCCTCAGCCTACATTCTGGGCTTGGGCGTGAGTCCGCTCGACGGCAACGCCATCGTCATGGGCAAATCCGGCGGCGTGGGATTCCAGATGTCTTTCGACGGCGGCAACAGCTTCAGCAATACGACTGTCACCACGGGTTTCATGCGCCAGTTCGCCTGGTCGGCATCAGATCCCGGCCGCATGTTCGTGGTGATGGGCACATCCACCAGTTCGATCATGACCAGCATCGACAACGGCCTGACCTGGACGGGTATTGGACCGGCCGGTAACGGTTGGGGCATGTACGTTTCGCCGACGAACGAGCAATTTGTGCTTCTAGCCCACGACAGCGGCATCTACCGCACCGTGAACGGCGGCACCAGTTGGGACCTGGTTTACCCCGGTGCCTTTAAGAGCGTGGTGGAGTACAACGGCATCCTTTACGCGACCGCCAACGCCGGCGGAGTCTACGAAAGCAACGACCAGGGACTCACCTGGGTCAACTACAACGTTGGTGTGGTGCAATCGACCTGGCAGACCGGGGCCACATCCGGCGCCGGCGCCTTGCTCGGCCACTGGGGCGGGATCTTCCGCGGTGTCGCTTACCAACAGCCCATCCTGGTCTCGCACACCGGCCTGAACCTTGCTTTGGTGCATGGCCTGGCCTATTACGCGGACACCAATGAACTGTGGGGCGGCACGGAAGGCAGCGGCGTTTACCGCAGCACGGATGGCGGCGCCACCTGGCAGCAGATGGTTAATGGCCTCAACAACTGGATGGTTTACGAACTCCAGCCCACCAACCACCAATATTACCAATCGGGGCGGATGCTCGCCGGAACCCTGGACGGCGCCTACACTTCCCTGGACGGAGGCAACACCTGGTCCTACGTGCATTACGCGGGCATGCAGGTTTCCGCTTGCGAAGTGCATCCCACGAATCCCGACATCTTCTGGGTCGGATCGTCGCTGGGCGAGATCAAATACACCTTCGACGGCGGAGAGACTTTCAACGTGGCCAGCGGCGGCATGTATGGATTCGCACCCCGGCTGAAACTGGGCCGCGGACCTTCCGGCAACCTGCGCCTCTTTTTGACCTACCAAAACAACGGCAACTGCAACGTCTGGTATTCGGACGATCTCGGCGTCAGTTTCATTTCCGGCAGTGGAACCGCTTCCACGACCTACCAGCCGATGGTGGTCACCCGTCCGACTTTGGGCGCGCAGCAGCAATTGGTCTATGTTTCCACCGGAACCGGTTCGACCGGTGCCATCTACAAGTCCACGGACAACGGCCTGAACTACTCCGCTACCAACATGACCGGCTTCAGTTGGAGCGTGCTTTGCGGACCCGGACAGCAGGTCGTTTCCGGCAACAGCAACGGAGTCACCTACAGCCCCGACGAAGGCGCCACCTTCACCAGTTTGACCCAGAACCTCGAGCCCAGCGCCAACATCTGGCAGATGGCCTGGGGCGCCAATACCAACCAGGTCTACATCGCCCTGCGGACCCGCGGCGTGATGGAAAACCGTTTCAGCGACACGGTCTACGGACTGCCGACCAACCTTGTCGCCACTCCGGGAAACCTGCAACTGGCGCTTACCTGGACACCGGTCACCACGACTCCGGAACCCATCGAGTACTGGATCTGGCGAGACGGTTATCCTGTGGCTTCGGTGCAGGGCGACCAAAATTCCTACACCGATACCGGCCTGGTCAACAACCAAAATTACAAATATTTCGTCTCCGCGGTTTACGAGGGGGACATCCATACCTCCGCCGTGCAGATCATCACGGCCGCGCCGCAAGCTCCGTCGGGAATGCCGCCCGCCGCCCCGGAAAACCTGACCGTTTCCATCAACGGCGATCTGCTTTATTTGGATTGGAACACCGTCACCGAGGACGTCCTCGGCAACCCCATCACGGTGCTCGAATACAATGTCTACGCGGCCGAACTGCCCTATTTCGATTGCACGGACGAATATCTCTACACTGTGACGTCTGACCACTCGCTGGTCCTGGAAGACCTGGTGGGCGATATCAACCACCTCTTCTTCAAGGTCACGGCCGTGGCGGCGGATATGTAGATACAAACCGGCTTTAACCATCCACAAAGCCTTACAAGGGCGGCCGCCAAGCCGCCCTTTTTCTTTGGCGGCAGATTTTTTTCGATTCTTCCTTGACAAGCCGGCGGGGCGGAATTTGTTTGCCGCAGGAAATGAAAAATGCGTAAGATTAGTATTATCATGTTGGCCGGTGCGCTGTGGATGGTCTGGGCTGGTTTGTTTGCCGTGGGGATCGGCTATTTGGCGGAATCCCTGCCCGGTTTGGGCCGGGTAAAGCAATTCGCCCGCTATGGCGACCACGCCGTAATCGTGACGGCGGATAACTGGCTGCGGACCGTCGATCTAAGCGACCGGGAACATCCCCAATTCGCGGGAAACCTGAGAATCACGGATGAACTCGCCGAACTTCAGGCGCTCAAAATCTGGCAGGATAACGCCTACCTATTTTACAGCCTGCGTTACGCGGTTGTCTCGCTCAGCGACCCTGTCCAACCCTCTATCCTGCGTTGGGTCGAGGTAGAAGGCGCCTGTGCCAGCCAGGAGATCCAAAACGGGATCCTGTACATTTCAACTGTGGACCCTGCCTACGTTGGCTACTGCGACATACGCTCCTATTCCCTGGCGGATCCGATGGAGCCCCGGCTTCTGGATTCGCTGTCGGTGGAATCCTACTATCCGGATGAATTGGTCTGCGGCAACGGCTTCCTTGTCTGCAGCCGGACCTATCCCTGGATCGTGCGGACAGAGGATCCTTGCCACCTGCAATACATCGGCCACATTCCCGATCAGGATTACTGGGAACTCGCGACCCTGGCCGCGGAAGGAAATCTGCTGGTAACCGCCAGCAATTATGACGTCAGCGTCTATGACCTGAGCCAGGAACCGGTGTTGCTGGCCAGGACGCCGACCCAGGCTTTGCGACTTACATTGCGCGGCGGCTGCATATCCCGGGGAAAGTTCTGGTGCCAGTACCTGGATTACAACGAACGGATCCGCTTCATGGGCGTCGATCTCAGCGATCCCAGCCAACCCGGGCAAGTTTACACCAGCGCCATCCTTTCCGGTTGGGACTCTTTTTGGTGCGACGGCCAAATGCTGGCAGCCGAATTTGACGCGCATGATATCCGGTTTGCCGATGTACCCGAGGCAGGCGAGCCGGTTTTCGACTGCGCTTTTCCCCTCTACAGCATCGGCTACGTAGCGGCGCAGGGTGACGTTTTGATCGGATACAATGCTGGTGGCAGGATCTGCCTGCTTGATCCCCAAACCGATGGCAGCGTGCAACTGGATCTGTCCTTTGAGGCAAATTATCCGGGTAATCTGGAAATCCACAGGGGCCTGCTGCTGTATTCAGAGCACAGTGAGATCGGTTGGTGGCAGCGTTTGACGGTCCGGGACGCCTATACGGGGGAATTGCTCTCAACCGTGGAACTGGAGCAAGCCTGGCCGGTCTATCAGATCCTGCCGTCGGGCGATCTGGTCTATATTTGCACGGACACGGACGGCTGGTACATAATTGACGTCGGCGATCCCCGGCAGCCTGTGGTCTTGTGGCATGAAACGGGTGTGGGGGACTACAATTGCGCCGCCCTCGAGGGGAACAAACTGTGGCTGGCCAGCAGCGCGATGCTCTACTGTTACGACGTCAGTTCGCCCACCAGCCCCCAGTTGCTTTACGAGTCGCTGCTGGTCATCGAGAACAGCTTCATCAGGCCCCAAAAACTGCTCAAGCGCGGCGATTTTCTCTACGCGCTCAGCTACGATGATATTTACTGTTTCGAACTGGACGGCAACGCTCCACAAAATGTCACAGATTATCATTGCAGATACGTGAGCGGAAGCATGCTCGGTTTCGGAAACGGACTGCTGGTGGGCAGCACCCGGGGCATTTCGGTGCTTTCCCTGCAAGATCCGCGCTATCCCCAGGAAGTGGCGTGGCGGGATCTCGAGCCAACGGCGGTAGATGCGGTGGGAGATTGTTTTACCGTGCAGGGCAACCGGATCTACGCGGGCGACGGCAGGAAACTGCTGACCCTGGACGGCTCCCGGGCGTTACAATTGTTGGAACACCCTGAGAAGGCCGATCTGCTTTACGTTTATCCCAATCCGGCGGGCTCCACGGCGAAGATCGATTTTGACCTCAAAACTTACGGTACCGCGAGGTTGGACATCTACAACCTGCGTGGGCAAAAGGTGGCCAGCCGTCTGTTGCCCGAGATCGAAGCGGGTTTCAATACTGTGGAGGCGGAACTCAAGGACGCTTCCGGACGGGCGCTGGCGGACGGCCTGTACCTGCTCCGGATCGGCTGCAACGGCCAGACCCGCTACGGCAAAGTGGTGATCTTGAACTAACAGTTTGCACTATCCTCTGTATCTTCTGCTCCTCTATTCCTCTGTGGTAAATGTATCTCTGCTGTTCTCGGACCAGCTCTGCCACTTTCTGCGCTGAATAGTCATCCTCTGCGTCGATCAGTCCATTCCGGGATTCTTCCGCAGGCCGTGATAATCCCCTCCAAGTGTGTTCTCCAATGTTATCTCTAAATATCCCAAAATTATCCACAAAAAGCACAGACCTTCCCTGCTTGGCAGCGTTTATCACTCCTTAATCAAGCCTTAATCAAGCGTTAATAAT
>JAKQNV010000110.1 GCA_029565595.1 Candidatus Cloacimonadota bacterium | reverse complement strand
ACTCTGAAAAGGATACAGTATGATGAGGCCCGCAGAGGAGTTGCCCTCCAACCTCTCAATAAAGACTACCGGATCGAGTTTATAGATGCTGATCAGAGTCAGTGGTTAACGATGATCGGCCCCCTGGCACTTCAGTTACGGCTCTATTAAATTTGTAAACTATTTCAAAAAATTTGATGTTCTGAAAATACCTTAAATTGAGGGCAAAATTGAAGGAATCGTGATATCGAAACGTCCAAAAACGTCCAAAGACCACTGTGACACAGTCTAAAGCCAGTCTTATCTATCTCTCCACCCTATAAACAGTTAAGACCTCTGTGACAAGTGATATCGATTTGAAAATTTGGGTGAGAATTTATACCCGCAAATCCTGTTACTAAGCGGAGAAACAGAAATTTCCGGCAGGGGGTAATATTTCATGTTGAACTTAATTCGCCAGAAAAAGCTCGGTATCAGTTGCTTCGTCGTCTGTCCCCGGGTGCAGGGGTAACTTCAATCTCCGCCAATCCCGGTAACTAACTATCGACGCGGCCAAAAAGAAGCCCGCTGCCACCACGAAAACCACCGTGATGTTGAAAATTTCCATCAGGGCGATGCCCAAAACTGGTGCTACCAAACCGCGGATCCCGGTCATGGTCACATGTACGCTTTGATAAATGGAAGCGTCGCGCTTTCCGGCAAAGAAGATAGAACTCATATTCCAGGAAATGTTTACACCCGTCATGGCGATACCGAAGATCAGATATGCGGCGAAAACAAGGATCACCGGCCACAGAGAATATCCCCGCCATAAAGAGGATACGACGATGAGCAGGGGAAATACGGCCAGGATGCCGAAAGCGCTGGAGATAAAACGGAAAGGATGCTGGCGGTCGTGGATTTTTCCGATCAGCGGGGAAAGAAAAAGCATACCAAGTTGGAAGAGGATGGCTTTGGCCAGGAAATTGGTGGTGTAGGAAAGTTTCAGATTGTCCACCAGATAGATCGGAATCACCGGCTGCATCATGATGAAACCCATGCCGTAGATGGAAAAACTGCGCTCGAAAGCGGCGAAGTGCCTGTCTTCCTTTAACAGATTCAGTGTTCCGGAGATCGGCTCCAGCAGGGTCTGTTTCCAGTTCAGGGGTTCGCACAGCCTGTTTGTGACGGGTTCCTGGATCTTGATGAAGGCCAGGGCAATGGCGTTGGCAAAGCCGCAGATGCCTGTTACCAAAAGGATCAGGCGATAGCTGTCTTCCCGGAGGTCGAGAAAGCGTCCGGCGATAAACGTGACCACGATAGAGACTGCCATGCCCAGGCTCAGGGTCAGCCCGAAAACCCGGGCCCGCCGCGTGGGATCTATATTCCTTTGATAGATGCTGTTTTGGGCTGGTATGATGATGGAATTGGAGACAAAGAGCAGGCCCAGCAGCGCCAGGAATTCGTTCATCGTGGTCAGCCAGATGGCCAGGACCAGAACCAGCCTGCCGATGATCCCCGCTACGATGAAATAACGCGGCTTGTGGCAGCTGCGTTCGAAAACCCGGCCCCACCAAACCGAGAAGAAATTGGCCACCGGCCAGATCATCGTCATCAGCATCAATTGCCAGTCGAGGGCGTGCAGTGCCTTGCGGGCGATGATGTCCTGCGTTTGGTTCAGCGAGACCAAAAATCCGTTGAACAGCGCTGCGACCAGCAGCATCACGGCAGTGCCGCGCTCGAGGGGGCTGAGGTTTTTCAGGCGCTGTAGCAAGGTTTTTCCTTTGTTTCCATAATGATAGGTTGCCAATGTGAGATGAGCGGTTTTATGTCAAGCGTAGCGAAGTAACCAATGGCAGGCGATGAGTTTGTGGGTGGATTGAGTTTCGCCGTAAGTTGCATGTATGATATGGAGTCAGCAGATCCAGCAGATGAATTGAGAACCCGCAAGTTACCGCGCCAGACTCACTCGTAGCTGAAGAGCCCGCGCTGTATCAGTTGCAGCGTCGCGCGGTAGGGCTTTTCATCCTTCTTGAGCGGGCGGTTCAGTTTGTCTATGACCTTGGTCTGGTACTCTCTGCTCGTGGCTTTGATATCCGTGGTAAAGATGATACTGGCGATTTCCTCGTTTCGGTCATCGAAGACCTTGCCCAAAAGAGTGAGCTGCGCCTCGTTTTTGCCCTTATTCTCGATATCGTAGGCCAGCCGGATGAACTGGCGGTCGTAGTCCTCAAAGCTGACGCTGTGGATGATGATATTCCTTCTCTGCATGCTGTTGCTGATCTTTTGATATGCGATGCCAAAAACGAGGGCCAGCGCCGCGAGCAGGAGCATCGTCCCCTGCAGCTTTTGTTTCCGGGGGAATTCGGGACGTTCGATGATAGGCAAAATTCTGCTCCCTTAAAATGAAAACTGCCAGCTTCCGAAGAACTGCTGCTTGGGCGTGTCGCCAAAAGTGGAGCTGTGGCCGAGCAGGATGCTGTGGTGGGCCAGGATGCCGATCTTCAAAGTGTTTTGCCAGCGGCAGTTGAAACTGACATCGCCGGCCAGCCAATCGGCTTCGGCGTCATTGATCGTCTCCGGTGTGAAAAAATCCTGGTAATTCATGCGCCAGTCATTGCCCTCGCTGCCCTGCCAGGTGCAGGAGATCTGGCTGTCCCAACGCAGCGCCGCGGGCAGGGGCACATTGATCTCCGCGGTCACATCGAGCAGATTGGCGCCCTTGGGATAACCCAGCGGACGGCGGTCGTGCGAATACATGGAAACGTTGGCGTAATGCGTGTAGGTCCAGGGCCGGACGGCAGTGAATTCCAAACCGCAGCGGGGCGCCTGGTTTGCCGTCAGGGCCAGCATTCGCAGCCGCAGGGATGTTCCGGCCTGCAGGGCGTATTTATTGCCCCACCAGTTGGTGTAAAACTTGTTGTAGGTCAGTTCGTCGACGGCGAAGTTGAAATAGAAAGTTAGGTCCTGCTTGGCAAAGAAATTCGCGCCGCCATAGATCATCAGGTTGTCGCGCTCGCGCAGGTTGTATTTGTTGACCCGCCAGAAATACATCGGCAGCAGGTAGGTGAGGTCAAAACGGTTTCCGTAAACGGCCGTTTCCCCAATATAGCACTCCAGCCAATCCCTCGGAATGTAGGTCATTTGGTGCACAGCGAGGAATTTCGCCGGGTATTCTTCCTCCACGCCGGACGTGGCCGCAAGGGCACTGTCCGGCTGCAGCGCGGAATTTAAAAAGGTAAAGCGGAATTGCCCGAAATTCTCTTCCAGCAAGAGATAATCGTACTCATTGCACCTATCGGAGAGGACCGTTGAACCGGAAATGGAATTGCAGATCTGGAATCTTCCCCGGCCCAGCGCGGCGATGAAATGCTTATCCCCGTAGCTGATGTCGCCATTCAGGTTGTCCAGCAGGGAGCCGTCCGGATTTTGGTTGTTGTATCCGTCGATGAGCGGGGAAGCCACCCAATCCTCTTTGTCACCATGGAATTTACCGTTCCACCAAGTTCCGCGCAGACGGAATTTGCCGTTGAGCTGGGAATTCACGCGCAAGCCCTTGTAGAGAAAGCCGTAATTGCCGGGATCGTCCCAACGGCGGTCGTAACCGGTGAGGAAATTGACCTCGACGCCGAAATTCACGCTGGAATCGGCATACGCGTATTGCACAAGGGAGCGGTGCTTCGGACCTGGTGAAAAAGCCTCGAGCAGCGAAGATCCCAAGCTGTTCAGGTTGTAGAAAGCATGGCTCAATCCGGGTTCTGGGACAAAGGGAGGATCGCTGTAATAAGTGGCGTTGGCGGCAAGCGGGCTGAAATCAAGTTCGCTGCGCACTTCTGCACGAAAGCGCAGTCGGGCCAAAGCTCGGAGGCGTGGCTCACACCCCAGCCCATAAGCAGGCTGAGCAAAAACACGGTGGTCAGCAACAGGCGGAAGCGGTCAGGCATCGGTGTCCAGGTTGTTTTTGGTCCGGGCGATGATCTCCTCCACGTCCTCTTCGCTCAGTTTGATCTCACGGGCGATTTCCGAGGCGGTCCAGCCCTGGTCAGACAGCCGGCCCACCATGCGGTTCCGCGTTTCGGTGTCCAAATGCAAACCGTCGGTTTCAGCTTTCTTTTCCGGTCGCGCGGCTGGCAGTGGTTTGGGCTTTTTTCGCAGCAGCTGGTAAAGCAGCATCACCAGCAGCGCAACAAGGACAGCGGCGCCCAGCCAGGTAAGCCAGGTCACGATCTGGTCTGAATTCAGGGGAATGCACTTGCTTTTGGTTTTTATCGGTTCGGACACCTTTGCCACGGGCTTTATCGTTTCCGGTTTGACCACTGTTTGCATCGCTGTTGTATCCGTGGCAGGGGGGATATCTTTGATTGCCGAAGCCGGTAGCGCCGCGGGGAGTTTGTTGCTGCTCTGTGCTTCTTTGGGCTTGGGATTGGCTGCCTGGGTGGCATTGATATTGACCACGATCCGCAGTTTGTCGTCGCTGAGGAAATATGTGCTGGGCCAGGCTGCCATCGTGGCGATCTCCACCACGCCGCGGTTGCCATCGCTAAAGGCATTAACGGTATCGATCACCTTGCTGAGCCGTGGATAATTCAGGATTCCGGAAAACTCGGAAACCGCGGGCACGATCACCCGGAGGCCTTTTCGGCCTGGAAGGTCCTGAACCGAGTAGGCCGCTGGGGCGGAAAGTTTGATGACGACCTGGCTGCGCGTCGGGGTGAGATCCCGCGCGGTCACGGTCTCGATCCTTACAGCGCTGAGCGAGAGGCAGGCCGCCACTGCCAGCAGCGTATAGATTATTTTTTGCATTTTTCCTCCCCGGCCAATAGATTTCGGACCGCAAACCGCGCTCAGCTCAATCTGTCAGCGGCTTTACAGGCCTGATCCGGCGGCCTTATTCGATGGGGATGATCCTTTCCACCCTGGCCTGGATGGTGAAAGCGATCCGCAATATGCCATTGGTATATTGCACGCGGGGATTTTCCTTATCCAGGCAAAGATCCGGAAAGAAGATCCGGCGGTCGAATCTGCCGGTGTCGATCTCCATGCTGTGATAGGTGGTGTGGCAGTTTTCCCCGTGTAGGTTGCGCTGGCCGCTGATGCGCAGATATTCCTGCGAAAGCGAGATATTGATCTCGTCTTTGTTCACTCCGGCCAATTCCACCAGGATCACCCATTCCGTATCGGTCTGATAGACGTCGCATTTGGGATGCCAGACGTCGTCGATGGCGTCCTCGATGGCCAGCGGGCTTTTCGTCAGCGACGAAACTTCCCCCAGGATCTTCAGCATCTCGCGGCGGATCCCCTGCAGATTGGAAAAGATCTTTTCCTGCATTATCCAATCCCTTTTGCTATGAGAGTTTTCGGATTAATATTCGGTCCTTTCGACAAAGCTGAAGATCACCTGCTTGTCGGGCTGGATGGCGATCTCGAAAGTAACTTTGTTGTTGGTGTCCACGTTGTATTTGTAGTTGTCGCTCACGCTCATGATGCGCGCGTTTCCGCCCAGTTGGTGGATGACGCTGATCTTTTTTGCTTCCTTGGCGTTGTTGCGCAGCGTGATTTGTATGGTGCGCTCATTGACGCTGCGGCTGATCTCTTTCTGGTCGCGCACAAGCGTCGAACCTACCAGATCGAAGGCGGTGCCGGTGTTGACGGTCACTTCTTCGTTCCGGCCGGTGTGCTCGATGCTGTCCTCGCCGATAAATTCCAGGTTGCCGTCGGTGTCCTTTTTATAGACTTTGATCACGCCTTTGGGCAGGGGCTTGCCGATGCCGTTCTCTTCGGTGTTTTTGAATTTGATGACGCTGTTGACGCCGCTTCCCCAAGTGGGATATTCATACACTTGGCTGGCTTTGACATTTTGCCGCGGATACAGTTCGATCTGCTTGGTCTGGTTGTTGGCAAAGGACACCTTCTGGTCCAGCGTGTACATGTGGAAGTCGTGGAAGGCTTTTTCCTCGAAGCTCGGGGCCATGGCGTCAGCTGCCATTTCCGCGTACATTCTCTTGTTGCGCCCGGCGCCGTAATAATCTTCCTGCACCTTGTTGACATCGCCTGCGATCAGCTTGAGGTTGACGTCGTCGAATCCGCGTCCGCTGGTATTTTTGATCGTGACCCAGGAATTGATCGCCAGGTTTTTTTCGTCCCAGACGCTGTTGTAGGTGACGTCCCAGCTGAAGCCTCCGGTCAGGTAGGTAAGTTGGACGGGGTGCTTGCCGGCGGAATCCGCGATCAAACTCCAGTGAAGGGTGGGTTTGGTGTAAAAATTGGAAGGCAGTTCGGCCAGTTGGATGAGTTGGGTTTCCGCGTCGGAGACCACCAGCAGTCGGTTGGTTCCGCTTTCCAGCACTCCGAAACTGTTGCCGTCGTAAAATTTCAGGATCCCGCGCACCTTCGTTTCGTCCTTGGTGAGCAGTTCCACTTCTTTATCGATGTATTTGGCGATGATCTGCGCCTTGCCGGCGAGGTCGTATTCGTAATTTTGTTCAGCCACGCGCACACCTCCCTTGAGGGATTGCACTATCACGGATTCGGATTCGATGCGCGAGGTGATGTCGGCGAAATTGTATTCCTGGCGGCCCTGTTTGAGCTCAAGGCCGAAATTGCTGCGAACCAGCGACAGGTCGTCGTTGTAGATGGTGAGCCAATCCTCGGCCCAAGCGAGACCGCTCAGGATCAGGACGGCCAGTGTCAGGTACATCATACGTGCCAAGTTAACCTCCCAGTGGTTTATTTTCAGCACTAGCTTGTAATATAATACTACCATGCCAGACAAATCCCAGCAACTTTTTGGTCAAGCATTAAATCGGGATAAGCGCGGCGGGCAAATATCATTGACAGATTCGGCTCATTCGCCGCTATGGAAATATGGAACAGATTGTCAGAAGACCAACCCGCCGGATTTTTTTAGGCGGAGTGCCCATCGGGGACGGAGCTCCGGTTTCGATTCAGAGCATGCTGAACGTCCGGACTTCCGACGTTTCCGGGGCGCTTCGGCAGATCCGCGAACTGGAGGCGGCCGGTTGCGACATCATCCGTTTTACAATCGCCGATAAAGCCGACGCCGCCGCGATCCCGGAATTGAAGAGAGAAGCGCGCGCGCCCTTGGTCGCGGACATCCATTTTGATCATCAGCTGGCGCTCGCCGCGCTGGAGGCCGGGATCGACGGTTTGCGCATCAATCCCGGCAACATCGGTTCGCGCGACAAAGTGGAAGAAGTCGTCAAAGCCGCCGCCGAGCGCAAAGTTCCGATTCGCATCGGCGTCAACAGCGGCTCTTTGCCCAAACACTTGCTGGCCAAATACGGCGTTAGCGCGCAGGCCATGGTGGAAGCGGCTTTGGAGCATGTGCGCATTCTTGAGGAGCTGCATTTCGACGCAATCAAGATTTCCGTGAAAGCCTCGCGGATCCCGCTCATGCTGGAAAGTTACCGGTTGCTCAGCCAAAAAGTGGATTACCCCCTGCACCTGGGCGTCACGGAAGCCGGCAGCCTGCTTTCGGGAAGTGTCAAATCGGCGCTGGGGCTGGGCATTTTGCTCAGCGAGGGCATCGGTGACACCATCCGCGTTTCGCTTACTTCTGATCCCGTCCAGGAGGTCATCGTCGGCAAACAGATATTGCGCAATTTGGGGCTGCGGAGGGGTTTGGACATCATTTCCTGCCCGACCTGCGGGCGCACGCGGATTGATCTGATAGCATTGGTGCACGAGGTCGAAGAGGCTTTGCGGCCTTATTCCGATATACCCTTGACGGTCGCGGTGATGGGCTGCGCGGTGAACGGACCCGGCGAAGCCCGCGAAGCCGATTTTGGCATTGCCGGAGGCGATGGCGAAGGCCTGCTTTTCGCGCGGGGCGAGGTGGTAAAAAAAGTCCGGGAGGCTGATCTGGTCTGGGAACTGCTGGCTTTGATCCAGGCCGGGATCGCGGATGCGTAAAAACCTGCTGGCGATCTTTCTCACTTTTTTCAAGATCGGCGCTTTCACGATCGGCGGCGCTTATGCCATGATCCCTCTGATTAGGCGGGAGGTCGTGGAAAAACGTAAGTGGATCACAGACGAGGATTTCCTCAACGGCCTGGCCGCGGCACAATCCTGCCCCGGCCCGATCGCGATCAATCTCAGCGTTTACATCGGACTGCACATCAAACGCGGTTGGGGCATGGCGATGGCGGTTTTGGGCACGGTTTTGCCATCTTTGATCTCGATCATGGTGATCGCCGCGCTGTTCACCCAATACGCGGAATTTCCCTTGGTGCGCAAAGCTTTTCACGCGCTCAAGCCAGCTTTGGTGGCGCTTATCGCCGTTCCGCTGATCCAGATGACGCGTCAGGCGGGATTGAATTGGGCAAATTTCTGGGTGCCGGTCCTGGCGATGGTTTTGGTGGGGTTGTTGGGAATCAGTCCGATCTGGCTCATTTTGGCGACCATCCTGTTTTCCGTGTTGCAGGGCCTCTGGTTCGCAAAGGGGCGGAAATAGTGTATTTTATCCTGTTCTGGACCTTTTTCAAGATCGGCTTATTCAGTTTTGGCGGAGGATATGCCATCCTGGCCATGATCCAGCAGGAAGTGGTCCTGCGCCATCATTGGCTGACACAATCATCGTTTGCGGACGTGGTCGCGATTTCGCAAATGACCCCCGGTCCAATCGCCATCAATGCCGCCACCTTCATCGGTTTTCAGCAGGCCGGGATCCCGGGTTCGCTGCTCTGCACCTTTGGCGTGATTTTGCCCTCGCTGCTGCTGATGCTGGCGATCACGCTCACCTATTTGAAACTGAAAAAATTGCCCTGGTTCCAAAACATATTTGAAAAGCTGCGCTGGCTGACGCTGGGATTGATAGGCGCCGCGGTGATCCTCATCGGCAAGGGTGCGTTTTCGGACTGGTTTTCTGTGGCGGTGTTCGCGGTTTGCCTGGCGGTTTACCTGCGTTTCAAACCCAATCCGATCTATTTGATGCTGGGCGCGGCCGCGGTGGGAATGCTGTTCGGCTGATCATCTCAGCCGCGGATAGATCTCAACCCAGCGATTTCAGTTTTTCAGCTAAAATCCCGACTTGGTTTTTCCTTTCCAGTTCCCAGGGGATGGAATAATCCTTATGGCCTGTATTGATCAGGTTTTTCAGGCATTGATAGATGCTTTCGGCTGACTCCATGGCGCAGAGGTTTTCCTGGCCGCACTTTCGCAATAGGGCAGCGGCTTCGTTTTGCGCCGGGACCATAGCCAGGATGGGCTTTTGGGTGCGTAGATACTCGAAAATTTTGGAAGTCAGCGTTCCCCGCGGGCTGCTGCTGTTGATCGCCAGCAGCAAGGCATCTGAGGCCAGCATTTCCCGCAAAGCTCCTCTGTGAGTGAGTTGTGGAATTGTTTCGATCATCCCGGCGATCCCGCTGCCGGCGATCTCGTCCAGCGTTTCCTTGAAAAAATTGCCGAAGAGGCGGACGCGCGTGTTTTCCGGCACCGCGTTTTCTTCTTTCAGCCTTCTCACTGCCCGGTACAAGTGCTGAAAACTCCGCCGCGCGTAGATATTGCCAAAATAGGCCAACGTGTAGCCAGTGCTTTTTGGCGCAGCCGGCAAGTCCGCGAAATCCGCTTCGTCCCAGCCATTGTAGATGGTGATCATTTTTGCCGCCAAGTCAGATCCGTAGGCGCTTGCGGCGTCTTCACCGATGCCCCGGGTAGCTGTGACGATCAGTTTCGAGTGGCGATAGACTTTTTCCTCCCAATGCCGGGAGAACTTGCGGTGCAGGATCGAGCCCTGCAACTCATAGTCGGAGAGCAGGTTCCAGTAATCGCGCAGATCGATTGCCAGGGAGATCCCGCTTTCCTTGGAAAGTTTGTAGGCGCCCAAGGCGGAGGAAAAAGGCCCCAGGGAAACGTAGATCAGGTCGTAATCCTTTTCAGCAATGGCTTTCCGGCCGGCTTTGACCAGATGTGGCACCCAGCCGATCTTGTTGTCGATCGGGTACATTCGGCGGACCAGCAATTTGATTTTTTCCGGAGTGTTCAGATATAGCCGGGAAGAGCCTTTGGCAGTGGCAGTTTGCGATTTTTTTAAGAGCGCCATCGGATCCCAGGAATCAGTGCGGATGAGCTTATCCTCGCGGCATTCGGCCAGCAGCGACTCGTCGCGGTAGAGATATTCGATGTCCCTGACCGTGATCACATCGCAAGAGATGCCGCTTTCCGCGAGGTATTTGACCGTTTTGACGTTGCGCAGAACGGCCGGGCCGCCCAGCGGGGGATAGAAATAGCTAATGTAAAGGACGCGCATCTCAGGCCGGGATCAGCCGCTTGATAATCCCGAACAGCAGAGGTTCCACGGCTTCCCAGTTGTATTTGGTTTCGATGAGTTCCTCGGCGCGTTTGCTCATTTCGGCGTAATCGGCCTTTTTTAAGCGCAGGATGTCGCCCACGGCTTTGGCGATTGCCGCGGAATGGTATTCACAGCAGATCCCGAGGCGGTTTTTCTCCACCAATTCGTTCATCAGCGGGGTTTTGATCGAAACCACCGGCAAGCCCGCCGCGAAATACTCCAACACTTTGAGCGGTATGGCTTTGCGCATGCGGCGGCTTTGCGGATTGAATACCCAGAGGCCAACTTTGCTGCGTTTGAGCAACAGTCCGATTTTCTCGGCCGGAAGCCAGTTCTGGCGGTAGATGATGGCGTTGAGGTTCCAGTCGTTGATCAGGTCGTTGAATTTCTTTTCCACCGCGGGCGAAAAGAACCTGCCCAGGATCAGCACGGTCAGGCGCGGAAATTCCTGCTTGAGGACGCTCACGCTTTTCAGGATCTTGAAGATGCCGCGGTCTTCGGTCAAGCCGCCGATGTAGATGAGGTCGAAATCCATCTCGCAAATCGTGCTGATCTCGGCCGGCATTTCGCAGCTGTAGTCCCAGACGTTTTTCACCGGATAATTCGGGATCGCCACGGCGTTTTTCCGTTGCCCGTCAGGGATCAGCTGATCCAAGATCTCGTCGCAAACCCCGATCGTGGCGTCGCAACGGCCTTGCAGCCAGCGTTCGAAACCCAGATAGAAAAATTTCATGATCCAACTGAGCGGCGCGACAAACCGTTCCGCGAAGGCGTCAGGGAAAAATTCGTGAACGTCGAAGATGACTTTGGAACCGAATTTTCGGCGCAGCGCGAAACCGGCGAAGAGGGTTAGCGGCTCCACGCAGATCACCACATCCGGCTTGATCTTGGCGGCTTTTCTATACAGATGGAAGAGCGCCAGCCATTTGGATTCCGTGTCCACGACCTGCTGGTAGGGATTGGCGTTGTCGTTGCGCACACCGCTGCCGCAGATAAGGTAGACGTCGCCCAGTTTGGCCAGGCTGCGCGCGATTTTATAGTAAAGTCGCACGTCCGTCGTATGGTGGGAGTTGGACAAAATACATATTTTCATAATATCGGATTCTCTATATCTAATCACTTTAAAGGTTCAAATACCTTGCTGTCAAGACATTTTTTAAAGCGAGGGGAATGTCTTGAGTTGGGTTCGAAGTTTGTTATTGTTTCGTAAATGTTTGCCTGTCATTTGGTTATACAATTGTGCCTGACATGGCTCTCTCAATCATTACGGGATCAATACGGGATCAATACGGATTTAATCCGTAATGATCCCGTATTGATCCCGTATTGATCGCGAGAGCGGTGTCGCGTCCTAAAAAAGTTGACACCATCCTGTACTTGAAGGAGACAGAAAAATGGATGACAAAAAACCGGTAAACCGTTACAGCATGGCTTTTAAAATGCGTGTTGTGGATGATGTCGAAAATGGTCTGCTGAATGCCG
>JAKQNV010000069.1 GCA_029565595.1 Candidatus Cloacimonadota bacterium | reverse complement strand
AAATCGACGGCGGGATACTCCTCGCGGGGCAGGCGCAGCATGCTGGAGATTCCGAGGATCACGACCGCTACCACCAGCAGGTTGATCAGGATCGAGTACTTGATGGATGTTTCGGCAATTTTCATGCGCTTACTTCCTGATCTCCACGCGGGAGCCTTCCTCCAGATTTTCGGCCCCGCTGGTCACGATGCGGTCGCCGATGTCCAGGCCGGACTCGATCAGCACGTATTCGCCGATGATCCTGCCCAGGCTGACTTCCTGTTTACGGGCTTTGTTATCGGAGTCGATCACGAAGGCATAGGTTTTGCCAAACTCGCGGGTGAAATAGGTCAGCGAGCTGTAAAGCAGGTCGGAATAATGATCGGTAACGACCTTGGCGGTCACGACCATGCCCGGCAGCAGGGAACTGGGATTGGCGACCTCGATCTCGACGGGGTAATTGGCCGAACCGGGCAGGGGGCTGATCCCGAAACCGCGGACGGAACCGGCGATCGGATCAGCGAGGCCGGGATAAGCGATCTCCGCTTTTTGGCCTTTGCGGAGTTTGGCTATCTGGCTTTCACCAACGCCGGTTTTGATCAACAGGCGGCTGGCGTCGGTGATCGTGGCAACCGGCGCTCCGGCGTTGATGTATTGCCCGGTGGCGATGTTCAGGTTGGAAATGGTTCCGGATTCCGGCGCCGTAAAATATGATCCGCTGACTTGGGAACGGGCGGTCTCCAATCCGGCTTTCGCGCCGTCCAGAGCGGCTTTGGCGGCTTTGAACGCAGCCAGGGCGGAGTTGTATTCGAGTTGGGAGATGAGGTTCTTTTTGAGGGACTCCTCGGCGTAATTCAGGTTGCGCTGAGCTGTGTCGAACCCGCTCTGGGCCGAGGCAATCGCCGCTTCCGCCTGCTCCAGCCGGTATTGGTAAACGTCGTTGTCGATCCGTCCGATCCTGTCTCCGCGGTTCACGCGGTCGCCGAGTTTTTTGTAGAGCTGCAGGATGCGTCCGGAAGCCTCGCTGCTCATGGTCACGTTGGTGATCCCTTCCAGTTTGCCGGAAACAGTGATGAAGTCGTCGAGCGGGCGTAAAGTCAATTCTTCCACGGTGACGGGTTGGATGTCTTCCTTGGCCTTGGGGGCCGGGCCGCGGCCTTTTCCGCAGGCGGCAAAGAAGGTAATGGCGATAGTCAGGGCGAAAATCAAAGGTTTGTATTTCATTTGTTGGCTCCAGTGGTGATCAGAGTGTCCAGATCCGCGTCTTCCTCGAGGCTGAGGATCTGCATCAAACTGACGCGGGATTTGTAGTAATTGTATATCGCGTTGGAATTGGCCAGCCGGGCGGAAGACAGCATCAATTCCGCATCCAGCAGGTCTTTGGAGGAGATGAGGTTCATTTTGAAACGTTCCAGTAATTGTTCATAGCTTTGTTGGGTGTAATCGAGCGCGAGTTTGGCGGCGCGAAGCTGTTTGGCGGCACTGACCAGGCTCAGCACGGCGGCTTCCGTTCCGAGCAGGATCCCGTCGGTGGCAGTTTGGGCGGCCAGGCGCGCTTTTTTGTATTGCCAGTCGGCTTTTTTCAGGTTGGCGTAGTTGCCTAGTTGCGGCAACAGCGGCACGGACGCGGTCAGCATGATCTGATTGGTGGGATCGAATTTGTAGCGATCCAGGCCGTTTTCCTCGTAATTGCGGCTGCCGATCAGCATCAAGGTGGGGAGGAACGAGCCTTTGGCCAGGCTGTAACTCCTTTGCGAGAGTTCCAGTCCGTTTTGCAGCAGCTTCAAACTGGAGTTGGCAGATCTTCCCAGTTCCAGGGCGCGTGCGACCAGGGCTTGGGATTCTTGTGTGCCGTAGGAATCCAAAACCAGCAGAACGGCGTCGTTTTCGCTGTCTGGCGGTTTTTGGGCCATCGGCAGGTAGTCCAGTCCGAGGTAATTGCGCAAATTCAGCCGCGCCAGTTGCAGCGCCGTCTGCGCCTGCAGCAGCGAGACTTCCTTGGAGGCGGCCTGGCTTTGGAATCTCAGGTAATCCGCGCTGGAGATCAGGCTGTTGTCGTATTTCACTTGGGCGATCTGCAGGTTCAGGTCTGAGGACTGCTTGTCCAGTTCGCTGAGTTTTTGCAGATCCTGGGTCTGCAGCGTGGCAAGGAAGAGGTTGTTCACATCGGTCAGCAGGCTGAGTTTTTTGGCTTCCAAACTGGTTCGTGCCATGTTTTCCGAGATCTTGGACATTTGGTAGCCCTGCCAGATCTTGCCGCCCAGGAACAGCGGCTGGGAAAGCGACAGGCTGAAAGTGCGGATATCATTGTTGAGGGTAAAGGACGTTCCGCCAGCCTGAACGGTGGTCGCGGGATCCATATAGAGCCAGGTTCCGTCGAGGCTGACCGAGGGCAGGAAATTGCTCAGGGCCGAAAACCTGCTCCACTTGGCGGATTCCAGATCGGCTTGGCTGGCCTGGTAATCTGCGTTGTTCTGCAAGGCCAGTTGGCGCGCCTGGTCGAGGCTAAGGGTGCCGGTCTCGGTCTGGGCTGCCAGAAAGGCAGCGCCCAGCAGCACAAGGGTGATTAAGACTCGTTTCAAGTTATTCATCTCCTTTGGTGAGGAAAAAGTCGTCGTGCCCACTCTTTTCAATGTCCTCCAAAAGTTCTTTCAGGGCTTTCAGTTCCACGCTGTGGTGACGGGAGCCGAGCCGCATGATGTGGCTGTGGACAAAGGGCAGTTCTCCTGATTTCAGCATTTCCTGGCATTGGCTTTTCCGGACTTCGCTTTCCGCCACTTTCAACCTGTCGAGCCTTGCTTGGATGGCCTGTTGCAGCACCGTCCGTTCAACCGCCTTCCAGGAAAGCGACAAAGCCAGCCACCAGTCGTTGACGGCTGTTTGGGGATTGGCCAGATTCTGGCGCACCAGTTGGATCAGCAGTTTTTTGCCTTTTTCGTTGATATGATAGACCGTGCGGGGCGGAGCGCTGCCTTCGGAGATCTGCTCTCCGTGGATGTGCTTGCTGGCTTCCAGGTCCTGCAGGGCTTTGTAGATCGAGGGCAGTTTTATGCTGGCCCAGACGGGCAAGCCGAATTTCTCGGCTTCGTGGCCGATCTGGTAACCGTGCATTGGCCTGCGCAGAAGGAAGGCCAGCACTGCCATTTTGGGTTTGGACATGGTATTCCGCCTTTGTTGCTATTCCAAAATCATATATTATAGAATATAATAGTCCAATCTGGAATAGTCGCAAATCTGTCAACAGGTTTTTTTTGGGCTTCTCTCCCGATAAATGGCACTTGACAGAAACGGCAGCCGTTTGATCCTGCCTAAAATCAAAATTTTCTGGGGTGAAAATGGATAAACGGCCGTCCTGGCAAGAATATTTTATGCAAATGGCGATCCTGGCCGCCAAACGCAGCACTTGCCTGCGCCGCCAGGTGGGAGCTGTGCTGGTGAAAGACAACCAGATCCTTTCCACCGGCTACAACGGCAGCCCGAAAGGCATTTCACACTGCGCCGAAGTGGGCTGCCTGCGCCAGACGAATGCGGTCCCTTCCGGCCAGATGCATGAGATCTGCCGCGGGGTGCATGCCGAGCAAAACGCCATCATCCAGGCCGGCTTGAACGGCTCCAGCACGCGCGGCGCAACGCTTTACTGCACCCATCAACCCTGCAGCATCTGCGCCAGGTTGATCATCAACGCCGAGATCCGGACCATTTACATCTCGGAAACCTATCCGGACGCCCTGGCGGAGCAACTTTTCCGGGAAGCGGGAGTCGAACTCCTGCTTTTCAATTCCGAGAGCGGCAAGATCAAGAAGGTCCTGTGAGTTCCCTTATCTTGCGGAATTTCACCACCCGCGACCTGATCATTATCGCCGGCCTAGCCGGGATCGGGATTGCCATCAAACCTCTGGTATCCCCGCTTTCCAAAATGATCTCCACGCCGCTGATGGTGCCAGGTGGGTCGTTCACCGGAGGTTTGTACATGCTGTGGCTGGTTTTGGCGGTGCTGATCGTCTCCAAACCCGGGACGGGAACGCTTTACGGCATCCTGCAGGCGCTGGTGGTGATGGTGATCGGGCTGCGCGGAAACCAGGGTTTGCTGACCTTGGTCAGTTACACGCTACCGGGGATCCTGGTGGATGTAATATATTATCTTCTGCGCCGGCCGGGCTGGATCGTCACGCATCTGATCCTCTGTTCGCTGGCCAATATTGCCGGAGCGCTGGTCGTGGCGGTGTTTTTGTTCCATCATCCCCTGCCCTATATCACGATCATAATGGGCATGTCGCTCGTGTCCGGCTGTCTGGGCGGAGCGGTGTCCTGGGGCATCTACAAATCATTGACAAAATACGGACTGGTCACATGAAAAAGTACTTTCTGCTCCTGTTTTCCGGGCTTTCCCTGCTGGCTGGCATCACGGTCACCGATCCGCAGGGAGTTTCCCGCACCTATTCTTACGAAACGCTGGCCGCTCTTCCGCGGATGGAATTCCAAACCGTACGCGAAAAGGACGGCGAGATCCGGCGCGACACCTGGCAGGGATTTCGTTTCGACGCCTGGCTGAAAGCCAATGCCGGTGAGCCTTACAAGGTCATCCGCTTTGAATCCGCGGATCGCTACATGGTGAGTTTCAGCAAGGCGGAGTTCGACACCCTGTCCTGCTGGCTGGCCTTTTCCCAAAACGGCGAGATATTCCCGGAACAGAGCTTGCGGCTGATCTTTCCCGGCTTGCGGGACATGAAATGGGTGCGCGGCCTGGACTGGGTGGTGCTGGAGAACTTCGATCCCCTCAAGATGCCGACCAAATTCGAGTTTCTGGACCAGCAGCTGAAGGAGGAGACCCTGTTGCAGGATCCGCCGCCATTCGTGAACACCAAGGGTTATTATTTTGCCGACCTGTTGCCGCTTTCCGCGCGCGGGGATACCTGCAGCGTAGTGTTATACAGCGCGGACGGGATGAAACTGGCGCTCGAATATCCCAAACACCTGGAGGGCGCGATCCTCGAAGCCACGGACGAAGGTTTCAACCTCAAAAGCCCCCGCATCCCAGGCGGGATGTGGCTGAAGAATATCATCTACATCCAGATCGGCGATTTCGCGCTCATCCACACCGGCAACCTGGACGCCCTGATCGCCCTGAACCGCATCATGGATTGGAAACTCAGTCCGGACGTGCATTTTGTCGTCCACAAAAGCGATGGCGACCTGAAAATACCGCTTAACGACCTGCTGGCCAAACCCGAGCTGCTGGCCGACGTCCAATCCTTCGAACTGATCCCTTAACCAGCAAGTATATCCGTTTCCGGCAGCAAAATGAACGGTCCGCTCATCGTCGCAGGCCTCTGCCTCCGTTATCCTAACCAACCTGGTTTGTTGCTGGAAAACGTCAGTTTTGCGCTTCAGCCCGGCGAATTGCTCTGGCTGCGGGGACCCAACGGCAGCGGCAAAACCAGCCTCCTGAATTGTCTGAGCGGAGTCATTCCCCAACATGTCAAAGCTGAACTTACCGGGGCGATAAACCTTGGCTGTGCTGACCTGATCACGGTCCCGATCACCCGGCGTTTCCGCTTTCTCGCTTATCAGATGAGCGATCCGGACAGCCAGATCTTCTTTCCCCGGGTGGAAAAGGAACTCGCCTTCGCACTGGAAAACCTGGGTTTGCCAGTGGGCGAAATCCGCGACCGGATCGGGGAAGAGGCAGCATTCTTCGGCTTGGAGGGATATCTGCGGCGCGAACCGGCCACCCTTTCCTACGGAGAAAAAAAACTGCTGCTCTTCGCTGTCTGCGCGGCGTTGCGGCCGTCACTGCTGCTTTTGGACGAGCCTTCCTCAGGTTTGGGGGACAGGGCTCTGGAAAAGCTGCGTGCCTGGCTGGAAAAGGCTTTGGCATCAGGCTGCCGGGTGGTTTTGACTGAGCACGGTTCTAAAATGGGCGATCTGGCTGCCAAAAACTTGGATCTGGGACACTGAGCGCCATGGTGTTCGAGGTCCGCGATCTCAGTTTTGCCTACCCAGGCGGTAAATCCCTGTTGCAAAATCTCACTTTTTCCCTGGCGGCTTCCGACCGCGTTTTGTTGCGGGGCGACAACGGCAGCGGTAAAAGCACCTTATTACTCCTGTTGATGGGGATCCTGGCCCCAAGTTCCGGAAGTGTGAAATTGAACGGGCAGGAATCCCGCAAACTCTCTGCAGATCAGTATCGCGGCGTTTTCTACAGCGGACAGAGCGCCCGGGAAAGCCTGTTTGGCCTGGTGCCCAGGCACGATATCGAACTCTGGCGGCTGGCGGCTTTCGGACGAAATGGCGAGATCGATTTGACGACTTTGGATGATCCCCTCGCGGCCAAACTGGACACCCCTTACACGAGCCTTTCGGGCGGTGAAATGCGCGCTTGCGCCAATCTGCTGCTGCCTTTTTTTGCTGAAAGGTTTTGGCTCCTGGACGAACCGACGGTTGGCCTGGATACATTCCGACAGCAGCGCTTCGCCCAGATCTGCGCGGAGAGGGCCGCCAACGGGGGCGGCATGCTGATCGTCAGCCACGATCCAGCTTTGGCGGAAGAGCTTTTTGACCGGTTTCTGCTATTAGAAAATGGCCGTCTGCGTGAGCTGAAATGAAAAAACTGCATCCCCTGTCCCTGATTTTTCTGGCGCTGTGGTTCAGCAGCGCGGCGGTTTTCGTCCTTCGGCTGGAATGGCTGGGAATCGCGTTGCTGCTCGCTTTTCTCTGTAATTTGCTTTATTTTGGATTTTCCGGAAAAACCTGGCTGCGTCCGGTGGTCAGGATGCTGCCGCTGTTCCTGTCGGTGCTGCTGATCCAGGCGCTTTTTGTGAAGAAAGGCAGCCTGGTGTGGGGGAGAGGCTGGTACGGAATATACAGCGCGGGTTTGCAGGGCGGAGTGGCTTTCGGCCTGCGCCTGCTGATCCTCTTTTTTTCCGCCCGGCTGCTGCTGAAACTGGACTATGAGGATTTCGACGCGGCGTTCCACGCGGTGCAACTTCCCGAAGAACTGGGATTCATGGTTTTTTACACGATACATGTCCTGCCCTGGGCGGGCGACAGGATCAGCCACAACCGCCAGCTGCTGCGCCTGCGGGGCGTCGAATTGAGAGAGCTGCCCTGGCGCCAGAAACTCCGGATCTATCAGCGCATCTCGCTTTCCCTGCTGGCGGATCTGCTCTCGCGCAGCTCCGTGCAGGCGATCGCGCTGGAACTGCGGGGATTTCGGAGCGGCGGACAGAGGACCAGGCTGCATAAACGGTCCTTTTCCTGGCGCGACGCGCTGGCATTGGCGTTTATCGCGGCATTTACAGCAGCCTTCTTCATCTTTTGATACCCATCCATCAGCAAAGCACATTTCGGATCCTTTTTCAGTTTGCCATCCTATTGAAAATCAGATAGGGCTCTCCCTATCATTACGGGTTCACTACGGGATCAATACGGATGAAATCCGTAATGATCCCGTATTGATCCTCAGAGCGATCTGAGTTTTTTTTGATCCTAACGGATTGATTTGAGCATTGAATTTTCACTTGCGAGCCATCCGGACTGACCATCTGGTCGTAGATTCAGACGATTTTTTGGGAATTGGAGATTGTCTTGTCTTGCGGGCGATAATTGTATAATATATTGTGTCTCAATAAGATGCTATTACCGGAAGCTATATGCAGAGCGGGATTACAGGCATTTCTCGCTGACCATCAGGTAGTTAGCACAAAAACTACTTGACAGAATTTTCATGATTCATATTAGGCATAAATAGATGTATTGTATCCAGTCCGGATACAGTGTAAGAGCAATAAGGAATTTGCTTATGCGCGAAACGGGATTGTCCAAGCCATTGTACAATCTGACGAATTTACGTAATTCAGCGGTGAGGAAAGG
>JAKQNV010000093.1 GCA_029565595.1 Candidatus Cloacimonadota bacterium | reverse complement strand
TCCTTTGCATACTCCGTCCAGATACAAGCCGATTTCCTTCAGGCCGGTCATTAGGCTGTCCGGGATGCTCAAATACACAGGCACATAATCCTGTTTCTCGTCAAAGACGAAGTACTCCGGCAAGGCCTTGGTCTCAGGAGGGGTGGCGTCCGCGTTGTTCCACTGGAAGGTATGGTCGTTGAGCGTTGTGACGATCACCATATCGCCATCTTTCAACGAAGTCATTTTCCCGTGCATGCCCCAATAATCCCCGACAGGATTTGACCGAACCAGGCACCAGTTCTTGGTCTTTATCATGCATATGTCATCCCAGATCGAGGCGAAGACATCATGCGGCCAGGCGGAATCCTCCCTGAAATAGCCCAGCCAGTTCTCAACTTGTCCGCCATAGATCGGGAATTGGGTTTCCGATGATGTCCGCAAGCCGGATTCTCGGAGTGTTACGATCGATGGAGTTCGTGAAAGCATCATGACCTTGTAGCCTTGAGGACTGGAGACAATATGAGAATTATAGTTATCTGTCCAATCGTCAGTGTTTATGTCCCAGTTAATATATTGAAGACCACTTTGAACCATCCAGTCGATCTCTTCCAGATAGGTGGGAGTGTCATGCCACTCACCGTTTTCCTGCACTTGATGTACTTCAAGCAAATCCTCGAAAAACTCACTCGCTTTTAGGGCATTGTTGGTCACAGAGTTCAGCACAGGGTAACTCACCCAGTACCATTTCTCCCTGTCAGCCTGAGTTGTGAATTTGTACTCCCAATATTCTTGCGCGACAGGCCTTTTGTCGGCTATATCCGGAGTTGCTCTGTCGGAATCTTGTTCCCCAAAACCGGCTTCAATGCAGGGAGAAATGACGTCGACAGCCTGTGGGCTTTGATCATAAATAATGGGATCCTGTGTTGTTTGATAGTTATCATCAAGAGCCTGCCGTTTGAAAACACGCTGCGCTGCGCCAGTGGCGAAGAATGCCATTAAAAGGCACGCTGTCAAGACTATCGCAAAAATCGTCTTTCTCATCTCTGCCACCATTAAGGTATTTCCGGAAAAAACAGGTTCAATGGGATTTCCGGGTAATTAACAGGGCTATTCATTGTAGCTTGTCCCCAAAACCAAATCTGCAGGGAAGATGAAATTCTCCAATCCCCTCTTTCACCACTTGCTTCCTGCAAGCGGCAATTCTTCTGGCTCATCCCATGATTTTGATCTTTATATCAGACACTTTTATTGTCAAGGTTTTTCTTTTGACTCCAAACTGCCGGGATAGAATCAAACGATTTCTTTCCGGGATAGCGAAAGGTCCATAATGTCCCTTCCCACTGTGTCACAGGCGAAAACCAGTCCCACCTATCTCACAAGCCTTTAAACATTTACATCCACTGAGAGCTGAGAAGCCCAGTTGCAGTTTTGGCTGAGACTTTATATCTGTGTCTTTTACGGAGTCCGCATTCTGTCACTTAAAATTCTCTTGACAAGAATGCGGATGATAAATGAAATAACTTAAATTTTATGCGAACCGACTCCTCAGCGAGTCAGAATCCAAGCCATCCCGAAAGGGAAAAGGAGAAAAGATGAAAATCAAAGTGTTCGCGTGTGTCATCCTAATGGCCGTTCTCTTGATCAGCGCCTGCACCATCAACCGCCCCGTCTGCGCCACTTCCAATCCGCTGGGAACCAAGGTGGGAACCTACACCCAGACCGGTTTTCTGGGCTTTCCCCCGACCATGAACAAAGACGCGGCCATCCTTAAAGCTGCTGAGAACGGTGGTATCACCAAGATCTCAACCGTCGATTTCCGTACAACCTGGATGATCTTTACGATCAAATACGAGACCATCGTCACAGGCCAATAACACTCACAAACCCTTTCAGATTTCAGCCTCCCCCACTGTGAGGGAGGCTGTTCTTTTTCCGGTCAAATCGACTTAATTGAGATTGGGGAGGCAATCGGGAAGGCGCTATTTCATCAGCATCATCTTGATAGTCTGCGTCTTTTGTGGGGTCCGCACCCGGGCGAAATACAGTCCGCTGCCCACATTACGGCCCGTCGAGTCCTTTCCGTTCCAGACGAGGGTGTGCCGTCCGCCAGCCATTTTGCCGTCCGAGAGCGAGGCGACTTTCTGGCCGCGGATGTTGAATACTTCGACCTTGACGCTCGTTCCGGAAGCCAGGTTGAAAGCGATGTTCACGTCCGGATTGAAGGGATTGGGCCAGGCTGCCAAGCCGCTGAGCGGGCTCTGCACGAGGTCGTCGACCCCCACCGCGTAGTTGCTGACGCGGATGTAGCCGCTGTAGGATCCGGCCGCGGGCGGGGTCCAGGTGAAACTTTCCGAACTGCCCACGAAATAGGGTGTGTCGTTCAGTAGCAGCATGATCTGCCAGCCGACCTGGATGCCGCTCTGCTCGAAGGTTAATACGACCGGCTCGGTGGAGGGGACGTCCAGATTGAAATTCCAGAATTTCTGCTGTTCCGGCTCGGAGAAATCCACACGGAAATCGCTGTAGAGCGAGGTCTCCAAAGCCAGCGAATCGCTTTCCGCCACTGGGAAACTCAGCGTTGGACGCGGCACAGGCGAGGCCAGGCAGGTGGGCAGGTCGTAGCGGAAATCGTAGCTGTCCGTGGCCATGTCATGCGCTCCCAAAAGCAGTTGGGAAGCAGCGCCGGCTTGGGCGAGATCGACTTTCAGGCTCCAATTCGCGGGCGAGGGGTCGATCGGAGGAGCCGCGAAGAAAGGATAGAAGCGGATCTGAGGGACAACGTCGGCCGAACCGTAAAACTTGATCAGCAGCGCTTCCCAGGGCTCGATCCGCGTCACTGGGGCGTAGAGGTTGTTGCGCGAGACATACACCGCCCGGGAAACCAGTTCCTGCGCGAGCAGTTCACTGTAGCGGAAAAGGTTGCCGTTGATGTAGAAGCAGAGATCCTCGATGTCGTAGGCGCAGAGATGCGGGTTGGGAATGAAGTTCCAGCCCGGGACGAGATCGAAGCTGTATTCGTTGGACTGCACCGCATTTGTGTTGCTGTAAAACGACACCTCCGGGCTGTAAACCCAATAGGAGTTGCCGAAATCGTAGTCCGTCGTCAAAGTCCAGCCGCCCATCTGGTTGCGCTGGTAGGCGACCGCCCCGGTTCCGAACACCTGTTCTATGCTGAGATCTCCTGTCACCCAGGGATCGGTGCGCGTTTTCCAGCCCGGTTCGTTGTAGGCCAGAGTCATCAGCGGCACCAGCGAGAAATGGTAATCCGACCAGAAACGCGTACGTACCCCGTCCACAGCCACGACATCCGCGGCCAGCCGGCAATCCTGCATTTCCAGGATGTTTTGGGGCACCAGGTAGGAATAGCTGTATTGGTTGTTGGGCAGCGAAGCATTGATCAGCAAACTGTCCGTGGCGTTGATGACTGAGAGTTCGATATGGTCGATCAGGAACGGATATTGGTAATTCCAGAAGAAATTGATGGTGCTGCTGCCTTGGAAGACCCGGTTGTCCTGCATGGAATGGAGCACCTTGGGTTGCATGTTACCCCAGAAGAGCGTCATCGTGCGGATGTTGGAATTGGCGTTGGTGTAATTGTAGGATCCGCTGAGCAAGTTAAAATAAGTTCCGCTGCCGCCGTCCAGCAGATAGAGTTTTTCGCTGCGGTCAAAGTTGTCCGAGGCTGATATGGTAAGGGTTTCCAGCTGGTCGCTCCGCGTGCGCATCGTCCAGGTTTTGATCTCGCTGTCGGGATCGTAAAAACCTTTGATCTCCCGCGCCAACTGGGTTCCGCTAGTACCCCAATACTGCTCCCAGAAAGCGTTCCAGACGTAGGTGGAACTTGGATTGCCTTTCGTAATGTCCCAATAGCCGTCGTTGCCGTCTGTGGCGTAGGGATTGGCTCCGAAGGCGATCGAATCGGCCAGGGCGCCAGTGGAATTGCGGATTGTGATGAAGTGGATCGGACGCGGAGAGGCGGAGGCCGGGTAGTTGTAGAAGAACTCGATGTTGTTCAGGTTCGTGCTGCTGATCTTGTATGTATAGTCGAGGCCGTTGCTGACGTTGTTGTCCCACCATTCGAAAGTTGAGGCGGTGGCATTGGCCAGGGCCGGATTGGTTTGCCAGGAATCCGCCAGTATGAAATCGCCTTGATTTTGGCAGCGGTAAACGCTGAAGCCCTGGTTGTTGGTCTGGCCGCCGACCTGCCAGTACACGCGGACCTTGTCGTCCAGTCCGTGGGCGGTCAGGCTGGTAATGTTCGCCGGGGCGAGGATGGTGTTGGCTTCGTTGGAAAGGGTGCTCACGTTGCCGTTTTTGTCTTTGGCACGCAGGCGGAAATAATACTGGTTGGAGTTTACCAAGCTGGTCACCGTGATCCGTTCGCAATCCGGGGAGGCCAGGAAGGACGCGTTGCTGCGGTTGAATACCTGGTAATTGTCAATGCCGATGGGTTCGGTGGCATACAGCACTTCATAACTGTCGAAATCGTAATCGGAGCCTTTGGTCCAGCTCAGCGTGACGTTGTTCATCGATTGGTTGAATACGGCGAGGTTGGTCGGCGCGGCTGGGCCCTGTCCGTTATCCATATTGAACGTCTCGACCAGCACCGGCTCGATGTCGTAAAGCCAACGGCCGTAATAGGCTATGAAGTTGTCGAAAAGATGGTCCATGTTCCAGGTCTGGGTGGCTTCGTCCCAGCCGTAAAACCAGTCGTAGACGTGATCATTGTGCGCATAGGAGGAGGGCAGTTCGTCCATCTCCATGTGGAAAAAAGGCTCATAGACGTCGTAATCGGTGGTTCCGGACTGTGTGTAAACCATTTGCTGGTTTTGCTGGTAGGCGGGCAGATCCATATAGTTGTTGACGGGGTAAGTTTGTTCGCCGTCGCTGAAAGTGAAATCGTGCAGGGAGTAATTGACCGTGTAAAAATCGTTCAGATAGACGGCGTCATGCACTCCGATGGTGTTGGCGGGGATCATCAGATGATGTCCGGCGTTGATCAGGTCGTGTTTCAGCGGGCTGAGGTCGCGGATTGGCAGGTTGGGACAGCTGCGCGGATTTCCAGCCGAGATCTGGCAGTTCGCGTAGCCCAGGTGGAGGTTCCAGTCATAAGAATGGAGCTGGCACGACCACTCACGCTGCTGGAATTGATCGCGGATCTTGTCGGCAAACTTTTTGTAGGCCGTGTTGAAGGGATGCGCCGCGTAGCGGGTGGGATCCGAGATGGATTTGGAATTGGTATAGGTGCCTTCGTTGGTCCAGCGCACTTCGCGTCCGGCGCCGTTGATCAGCAGGTATTTGGGATTCCAGATCTCCAGGGCTTCCAGTCCGAAACGCGGAGTGGGAAAATCGTCGCAGCAATGCGGGATCGTGATGATGATCGGTTCCGTTCCCTCCGGATTGAAAATGTAGAGGCCCCAACCGTAGGCGAAAGCGCCGGTTTCGTCGTCGTAGGTTGCGATCGTGCCGTTGTCGTCGAAATAAGTCAGGTTCGGGATTTCACGGATCATATAATAGGTCCGCCCGGTGTCCGTGTCGTGAAATTCCACGATCTGGAACGGCGCCGCATTGCTGTCCAGGACTGCCTGCGCCCCATCGTAATCCTCGGCGCAGAAAAGATCGAGCATGTTATTCCAGTAGAACAGGTCGGTGACGGTGGGGATGCGGAAATCGCCAAAGCCGTTGGTCTGCACGTCCCAAGGAGCGTAAACGTTGTAGTTTGGAATGGCGATACCCTCCGCCAGATGCGAGATCCAGCGGTCATAGGCGCAGTTGGGCTCGCTGCCCGTCAGAAATGCCGACAGCGAGGCGGTTTCCACCAGGATGGCCCAGGACATTGCAGCCGTCAGCAACAGCAATCCGCTCAGAAGCGCTTTTTTCATCTTGACTCCCTGTGATAAGACACTTTTTTTCTGTTTTTCATTGTCCTATCAACTGCCCCATTCAGTCAAGGATTTTTTCGCCGGGCCACTTTCCTGCCGTCAGACCGACCCCGCTGCCACAGACTTTATCTATCTTTATCATTTGGCCCTTGCCCCATAGCCTTAATCAAGTCATTATCAAGCCTTAATCAAGTCTTAATTATTAACGCTTGATTAAGGCTTGACTAAGAAGTGATAAAGGCCAGCAAGAAAGGGCGGAGAGGGTAATATAAACACTCAAGCCTTGACCAGCCTGGCCAGATCGCCCCGCAGAACTCCGTTTTCGGCGCGTGAAACCAGGTAGAGGAAGTTCCCGGCAATAATTGCTTCCCCGGTGAGGCACTTGGTGAGATTTATGCGCTTGCTTTCTCGCAAAAAGGGCAATTCCCAGAATTTCAGTTCACCGCAGGGAAAAGAAACGGTCAGAAGAAAATCCCTGTAGCGCCCTGCGATGGCGAAGGCCTTGGCGTGGGCTCCCTTTTTCAGCGCCAGCTGCTCCAGGCCGGGGATCTTCCACGCCGCAAGGGATTTGTCCTGCGAAGCGGAAAACAGCGTGCCGGAGTTCGCATAAAGGCTTTTGGCGTTCTGCCGGTGCGCCTGTATCTTTTTTATTGTTTCCAATGTGGCCGGATCCAGTTCCAGCAGCCAGCCGTCAACGTTTCCGGCATAGAGCGTTTCTTCGGCTAAAACCATGTCCCAAACTGCGCTGCCGGAAACCTGGCGGAATTCCGGATCGTGTTTCAAATCCCTGCCGATCCTGGCCAAACGTCCGTCCCGCAAGCTGGCGTAGATGTGATTTTCAGCTGAGCAGAGGGCACAAATGTCCGAACTGAGATCCTCTCCCAGCTGCCAGCCCGCCTTGCGTCCGAGGTTTTCCCGGTCAAAAACGGTCAGGTTCGTGAAATCCTTGCAGACGACGTATTCGGGCGTCAGATGCAGGGAGCGGGCAAGTCCCGGTTTTTCGAAAATACGTTTGGATTTTACAAGTTCATAGTAAGCGGCCTCATAGACGAGGATTTCGCAGCCGCAGAGAAGATAGAGCCTGTCCCTGTCCACTGAGAAAGAAAGGACCGGGAAAGCGGTGTCGATCACTTGGGAAAATTCGGACATTTTCCACCTCGGGACGAATGTTTTCCCTGACCATAGGTGAAGGAAAGCCCTACAAGTCAAGGAAAAACTGGGAAACTGCGAAAGCGGGGAAATGGTCAGTTTCGGGAGTAAAGTGCTTGACACATTGGCGCGGACGGGGAAATTGGCAAGGCAAGGGAGTTTGGAATGAACAAGAGCATCCGCAAAACCTACACCTTCGACGATGTGCTGCTGGTCCCGCAGCACTCCAAGATCCTGCCGTCCGGCGTAAATCTCGCCACCCGCATCACCGCCCGGATCGAACTGAAGATTCCCGTCCTCAGCGCTGCAATGGATACGGTCACCGAGGCAGAAATGGCGATCGCGATGGCCCGCGAAGGCGGCATCGGCATCATCCACAAAAATCTCTCCATCGCCGAACAGGCGAGGCAAGTCCACCTTGTCAAGCGCGCCGAGAGCGGCATCATTTCCAATCCCTACACGCTGGCGCCGACCGACACCCTGGCCAAGGTTTTGAAACTCAAGGCGGAGCACAAGGTGGGCGGTTTTCCCGTGGTGGAAAAAGGCAAACTGGTGGGGATTTTGACCAACCGCGACATCCGCTTCGAGACCGATCCCAGGCGTAAAGTGAAGGATCTGATGACGCCGCGCGCGAAACTGGTCACGGCGCCGGAAGGCTCTTCCGGAGAGGATTGCGTCGCCTTGCTGCACAGGCACCGCATCGAAAAATTGCTCATCGTAACGCCGGATTTCACATTGGCCGGGATGCTCACCGTGCGCGACCTTTTGAAAAACACCAACCACCCCAACGCCGTGCAGGACTCCAAAAACCGGCTGCTGGCCGGAGCCGCCATCGGGGTCGCCGGAGATTTTCTGGAACGCGCGCAGGAACTGGTCCGCCAAGGCGCGAACCTTCTCGTGATCGATACCGCGCACGGCCACCAGGCCAATATCCGTCAGGCTTTGGCCAAGGTTAAATCCACTTTGGACGTCGAAGTCGTCGCCGGCAACATCGCCACCGCCAAAGCCGCGAAATTCCTCATCGACAGCGGCGCGGACGCCCTCAAAATCGGCATTGGACCCGGCTCCATCTGCACCACGCGCGTGATCGCCGGGATCGGAGTTCCGCAACTGAGCGCCATCATGGACTGCGCGGAAGTCGCCGCCCAAGCCGGTATTCCCGTCATCGCCGACGGGGGGATCAAATATTCCGGCGACATCGTCAAAGCCCTGGCCGGAGGCGCGGACGCCGTGATGATCGGCTCCCTGCTCGCCGGGACAGATGAAAGCCCGGGGGAATTCATCATCCACAACGGACGCCGCTTCAAAAGCTATCGCGGCATGGGCTCCATCGGCGCGATGAAACTCGGCAGCCGGGAACGCTATTTCCAGGCCGACAGCGACGAAAATAAACTGGTCGCTGAAGGCATCGAGGGCATGGTCCCCTACAAGGGACCGCTGAAGGATTTCCTTTACCAGTTGATGGGCGGCCTGCGCTCCGGTATGGGCTACTGCGGCGCGCCGGATTTGCCGGCCTTGCGGAAAAGGGCCGAATTCATCGAGATCAGCGGAGCCGGGCTCAAGGAATCGCATCCACACGACGTCAACATCACCAAGGAGTCGCCAAATTACCAGCCCAGCGACTGAACCCGAACTGAATCCCCGACTTTTCAGCCTGCTCAACGGCTTCATCTACCACATCAAAGTGGAAAAAGGCATGGCGGAAAACAGCGTGGAAAGTTACCGGCGCGACATCCGGGATTTCCTGCTCTGGCGGCCGTTGCCGGTGGATGCCTACGCCGCCGCCGATCTGACCGCATACCTGAGCGAGCTGGCGGAAATCGGCTTGGTCAATACCTCCCTGGCCCGCAAACGGGTGGCGCTCAAACAGTTTTTCCGATTTCTCGAAGAGAACGGCGAACCCGTCCAGGTGGATTTCGACCAGGTGCCAAAGATCAAGCTGGGCCAGCATCTGCCAGACGTTCTGGATGTGGAGACCATGCTTGGCTTTCTGGACAGCCTGCCCACTGAGAGTGTTTTGGAAAAACGCAACAAGGTCATGCTGGAACTGCTTTACTGCACGGGGATGCGGATCTCCGAACTGCTGGGCCTGACCACGCACGACATCAACTCCGCCGACCAGGAGATCCTGGTGCGAGGAAAAGGCTCCAAACAGCGCTTCGTCCCTTATGTGGACAGCGTCGGCGAGCTGCTGGCCGCTTACCTGCTCGGGGTGCGGCCTGCCCTTCTGCGATCAGGACAGGGCGACACGCTTTTCCTCAATTCGCAGGGAAAGCCGCTCTCGCGCATGGGCTTCTGGAAAATTTTACGTGAGGCCACGCTGCGGGCCGGGCTCAAACAGGAGATCACGCCCCACACCTTTCGCCATTCCTTTGCCACACATTTGCTGGAGGGAGGCGTCAACCTGCGTATCGTGCAGGTTTTGCTGGGACACTCGAGCCTGAACACCACCCAGATCTATACGCATGTGGACACGCGCTATTTGATTGAAACGCATAGGATGTATCATCCCAGAGCATAGATTTTACTTGAACACATTAGGAGTATCGCAATGAACAACAAGATCTTAATACTGCTCGCTATTGTAGCAGTCAGCATCTTGGGAATCTCAGGCTGCAAGCCCAAGGCCACGGAAAAACCGGTGTTGCGCCGTGTCCGCGTGGTGCTGGACTGGACCCCGAACACCAACCACGCCGGTCTTTACGTGGCCAAAGAGCTGGGTTACTTCTCCAAGCGGGGCCTGGACGTGCAGATCATCCAACCCGGTGAAAACACCGCCGAAAAGATCGTTGCCGCCGGCCAGGCGCAATTTGGCGTCAGTTACCAGGAAAGCGTCACCATCGCCCGCTCCGAAAGCATTCCGGTCAAATCCATCGCCGCCATCATCCAGCACAACACCTCCGGCTTTGCCTCCCTGGCCCGGGACAACATCACCGACACTAAGGACTTTGAAGGCCGTCGCTACGGAAGTTCCGGCTGGCCTTCCGAACTGGGCATCCTGCGCGAGGCGATGCGCAAATCCGGCGCCTCCTTCGACAGCGTGCAGGTGGTTTCCGGGGTCACTGATTTCTTTTCCACCATCGGCAAGGACGCCGATTTCGAATGGATCTATTACGGCTGGGACGGAGTCCAGGCCGAGCTGAAAGGCATCAAGGTCAATTTCCTGCCCATCCGGCTGATCGACCCCATCTTCGATTTCTACACTCCGGTGCTGATCACCAACGAGAGGATGATCGCCTCCCAGCCCGAACTGGTCAAAGCCTTTCTGGCAGCCGCTTCCCAGGGCTACCAATACTGCATCGACGAACCCGCCAAGGCCGCGGATATTTTGGTGAAAGCGGTTCCCGAACTGGACAAGGACCAGGTGCTGGCCAGCCTGCAATACCTGAAAAAGGAATTCAAGTCCGACGCGCCCAAATGGGGCCAACAGAAGCTGGAAGTCTGGCAGCGCTTCTCCGAATGGATGTTCCAAAACCGGATCATCGGGATCGGAGTCAACCCCGCGGAGTGCTTCACCAACGAGTTTCTGCCCTGATGCCGCCTATCCTGCGGACTGAAAAACTCTCCAAATCCTTTCTGCTGGCCGGCCAACCGCGTTTGATCTTGGACGGCCTGTCTTTTGAAATGGATTCTGAGGCCTTCGTCAGCGTCGTAGGCAGCAGCGGCTGCGGAAAAAGCACCTGGCTGGAACTGCTGGCCGGGATCACGCACCCCGACTCCGGAGAGATCTACTACCGGGGTGAAAAAATCACCGGAAAAACCGGACTCCTGGGCTATATGCCGCAAGACGATCTGCTCTTTCCCTGGCTCAGTGTGGTGGAAAATGTCTTGCTGCCGGTGCGGGTCAGGGACAGTGACATTAAAACTGCGCGGGAAAAAGTCCATAAATTGCTGCCGGTTTTTGGACTGGAGGAACACGCCGCGCATCTCCCCTACCAACTTTCCGGCGGACTGCGCCAGCGAGCGGCTTTTCTGCGCACTGTGATGACCGACACCCAACTCCTGCTGCTGGACGAGCCTTTCGCCAGCCTGGATGCCATTACGCGGCTGCAACTTCAAAACTGGCTTAAAGATATCACCACTGAGTTAAAGTTAAGCATTATATTTGTGACTCATGACATCGACGAGGCGCTGAATCTCTCCGACGAGATCCAGGTCATGCGGGGAAAGCCGGGACGCTTCGCCGGCGCTTTTAAACTGGGTGAAAGGGGAAAACTGAACGAGCCGGAAAGGGCGGCTCTAAAGAGGCAGATCCTGGAACTGGTGGCGGATGGAATGACGGCTGGAGACGCCCGATAGAATAATCCCTTTATCTCTGCAGTCCTATATTAATTCAGAACCCTCAAGACCTCAGAAATCCAGGATCAGAGTGTATAACCGCCGTCCAGGATATGTATTTTGTCTTGAAAATCGCGCCGCAGGTCGTTCACGTGGCGGATGAGGAAATACTCCTTTTCCAGTTGCTCCAAGCGGGCTTTGAGGCTGTCCCTGATCTCCTCGAAGGGAACGGTCTGCTGGGTTTTGCGGTCGGTGACCATCAGGATGTGCCAACCGTGGACGGTCTTGAAGACATCGCTGATCTGGCCGGGCTGCAGGGAAAAGGCCACGTCTTCGATTTCGCTGATCATTTGTCCGCGGGGAAACCAGCCCAGGTCGCCGCAGCGCATTCCGCTGGGGCATTGCGAGTGGCTGCAGCAGGCGTCGATGAAGTCTTGGGGAGTCTTGATGCGCGAGCGTAATTCTTTGGCTTTGGCAAAGGCGTCGGGAGCGTCGGCCCGGATGAGGATATGCGAGGCCCGCACGGCTTCCGGTGCGAAAAACACTTCCTTCTGGTCCTCGTAGAAAGCCAATAACTGGGAATCCGCGATGGAGACGTCCCGCGCACAGACCTGGCGCACGTATTTGCGGACGATGATCTTGCGGCGTATGCGCTCTTCCATCATTCTGGTCTGTTCGGCGTCGGCAGGAGCGGTTTCGATGTCTTCCAGAACTTCCAGGAGGGCGTTGTCAAATTCTGCTTCGCTGGCGGAAATCCCGGCGCTGATGGCCTCATGGAAAAGAAGGCAGCGGTCGATCAGGCGGTTCAGGGCCTGGACGAGGGCTAGCGAGCCATCCTTGCCGATCAGTTTTTTACTTTCCCCCAGCACCTCTTCTTCGAAGATGTCGAGGTCAAAGACCTTGGCGACCAAGTGCATAATATCCTCAGTATCTGGTTATTTTAATCCAGCCAGGCGGCCAAATGCCCGGTTACTTCAGATAAAATACACTCTGGGGAGCCCAATGTCAAATGGAACTTGTATTTACGGTACCAGGTGCACTGCCGTTTGGCGTAATTACGGGTATGCTGGGCTGCCAACTGCACACACTCGTCCAGGTCCGCGCACTCGAGGATATGGGGCAAAAACTCCTTGTAGCCAAGGCTGTTCAGGCCGGGATCGGTGGCGTTGAAGCCTTTTGCCAACACGGCCTTTATCTCCTCCAACAAACCTGATTCCAGCATTTGCCCGATGCGGCGGTTGATGCGTTCATACAAAACCTGTCTAGGCGGATCGAGTAGAATTCTGAAAGCCCGGTAGGGACTGCCAGCCGCCTGGTTTGACCAATGCCGGGTGATGGGGATCCCGGTCGCTTGATAGACCTCCAGCCCGCGCAGAACGCGCTGCCTGTCCTGGGAACTGATCCTTGCCGCGAAGTCCGGATCGCGCTCTTTGAGTTCATCATATAGCGCTGCCAGGCCCTCAGAGGCCAAACGCTGTTTCAGTTCGCTCCGGATCGCTGCTGGAATGGGGATCTGGGGAAATATGCCACGCAGCAGGCCGGCCACGTAAAGTCCCGTTCCGCCGCAAACGATGGGGATTTTCCCTTGCTGATGGAGTTCCTGGATGATCTTTCTCGCGTCCGCGCAAAACCGGCCCACATTGTAAGCCTCCGAGGGCTCGATAATGCCGGTCAGATGGTGTTTTACGGCCTCCAGATCCTCAGACGGCGGCTTGGCGGTGCCGATATCGAGATAGAGATAGACCTGCCTCGAATCGGCGGAAATGATCTCGGTGCCCAGTTCCGCGGCCAGTCGTAGCGCCAGGTCGCTTTTCCCGGACGCGGTCGGCCCTTCGAGCGTAACGATGGGAATCATAACTGGCGCTTGAACTTCTTTTCAAAGTCGCTCAAGGGCATTTTCAGGATCAGCGGCCGTCCGTGGGGGCAGAAATAGGGCATCTGGCAGGCGAAGAGCTGGTTGATGAGGTTCAGCATTTCTTTGCGCGTGAGCCTCTTCCCTGCTTTGATGGCGGCCTTGCAGGCGATGGACTTGGCCAGGGAGTCGCGGAAATCGGCGTTGGTCTCCAGTTCCGATTCCAACTGCTTGAGGATCTCGATGAAGACCTTGCCACCCTGCCAGTCATCGAGTTCGGCGGGAATTTCCTCGATAACCAGCGAGTCGCCGCTGAATTTCTTGAGTACGAAGCCCGTTTTTTCCAGCAGTTCGAGGTTTTGCTCCACCAGGTCGCGGATCTCGGACGCGATGATGGGCGGAATGTCCAACACCAGCGGAATGATGAGTTTTTGCCGGACTGGCGGGGCGCCTTGCGTTCGCTGCAGCAGTTTTTCGTAGATAATGCGCTCGTGAGCGGCGTGCTGGTCGATCACGACAAGCCCGTCCTCCACCTGGATGAAAATGTAGGTGTTGTGCAGCTGCCAGGGATTGATGTAGTCCTCTTCGTTTTTCAGCAGCAGACGGTAGTTGAAGGACGCGTTGGGCAGATCGTCGGAAATCTCCAGTTGCTCGGCCTTGTCCTGCTTCTCTGCATCGACGATGGGAACCTCGACCTTCCCCGAAACCGGTTTATCCGCGGGAAACAACTCTTCCTGGTAGAGGTTGCCGAATTCCTTTTTATACTCGCCAAAACGGGGAACCTCGACCTTGCTGCGAAAGATGGACTGCTCTGCGGAAGTGGCCTGGCTGACCTGCGCGCCGTGATGGAACTTTTCCCGGGCGGAGGCGAATTTGTCGTGTTCGTAATTCTTGAGCGCTTCCGTCAAAGTGAGAAAGACGACGGAGTGCACCTTCTGCTGTTCGCGGAAACGCACTTCCTGCTTGGCGGGATGGACGTTGACGTCGATCTGTTCGGGCGGGACGGTCAAAAACAAAACGTAGGGCGGAGTGCTGCCCTTTTGCCAGATGCGTGTTTTGGCGATGAAGGGCTCGTAGGCGGCCTTGATGGCGTGTTTGACGGTCTTGTCCAGGATGTAGCGGCCGTTGATGAAAGTGTATTGCATGTCGATCAGTTTGTCGCCGCGGTCCTCGAGTCCGAAGATGTAGCCTTCCAGGCGGTAGCCTTCGCTTTCCGCTGAGATCGGGATCAGGTCGTCGCTGAAGAATCCGGAGCCGAAAACCTCGCCCATCCTGACCTGGCGCTCTTCCGCGGCCACGAAACTCAGTTTTTCCCTGCCGTCCACAATGAGTTTGAAACCGATCTGGGGATAGAGGACAGCCTGGTAGTGGATGTATTTGAGGATGTGGCGCAATTCGGCCTGTTCGCTGCGCAGAAACTTCCGCCGCGCTGGCAGGGCCTTGAACAGCCCCCTGACGGTGACGTTCGTCCCGACATTCGACGAAGTCTGGCCGACGTTGGCCAGACGCCCGAAATCGATATCCACCTGCGAGGCGACCTCGGTTTCCGCGGAGCGTGTGATCAAGGTCAGACCGCTCACGCTGGCGATGCTGGGCAAGGCTTCGCCGCGGAAGCCCAAAGTGCCGATGTGGATGATATCGCCCACGGTTTTGATCTTGCTCGTGGCGTGGCGTTCCAGGGCCAGCAGAGCGTCGTCGGGGCTCATCCCGCAGCCGTTGTCGCTGACCTGGATGAGATCCTTGCCGCCGTACTCGACAGCCACGGTGATGGCGGTGGCGCCGGCGTCAATGGCGTTTTCCACCAATTCCTTGACCACCGAGGCGGGGCGTTCGATCACTTCGCCCGCGGCGATCTTGTTGCGCACATCGTCGG
>JAKQNV010000078.1 GCA_029565595.1 Candidatus Cloacimonadota bacterium | reverse complement strand
ATTTTTTCAATCAGAACCTGCGCAACCGCGAGGAGTTTGACCGGTATGTACGCGAAAGGCGCTGGTGGCGCAATTGAGGATACTGAAAACTATATATCATAAAACTTGAGGAGCGCTGAGATCATGATGAATATCAGTTCTGCGAAGGGTTCCTTTCTTCCGGCCCTTCTGGTCGTTGCGGCTGTAATCACCGCCGGTTGCGGTGGCGCAAAGAACAAGCAGGAAGAAACCGCTGCCGGGTCGGCGGCCGGAGGCGGCGCGGCCCTTTCGATCCTGCCGTCCGGCCAGGCAGCCGAGGGCTGGACACGCAGCGGTGAACCGCGCGTATTCAACGCCGATAACCTCTGGGAATACATAAACGGCGGGGCTGAGGGATACCTGATCTATAACTTCCAGGAAGTGGCCACCGCCGACTACCAGGGACCGGACGGCCTTCAGGCTGTCGTGGATGTCTACCGCATGGCGGATGAACTTTGCGGTTTCGGCATTTACTCCTCTGAGCGTCCCTACGAAGCCCAGTACAACCAGATCGGCTGCCAGGGTTATTTTACCGGCAACGCCCTGCATTTCTGGCAGGGAGCCTACTACGTGAAAGTGACCTCGTTCAAGGAAGGCGGCGAGGTGGAACCGGCCTTGCGCAAGCTGGCTGAAGCTGCAAGGGCCAACATTGGCGGGCAGGCGGTCATTCCGCCGGAGCTGGAGGCTTTCCCGCCTGAGAATGAGATCCCCAACACCGTGCGTTACCTGGCGCGCGATGTCCTGGGACAGAGTGACCTGAAAAATGGTTTCACCGCAGAGTACAAGGACGGTGATACCGAGTACAAGTTGTTTTTCATCCTGCACGATTCGGTGGATGAGGCTCAGAAAAGCTACGAATCTTATAAGACCTTCATGACCAAATACGCCAAAGATCTGGAAGACCACAGCCAGGACGAGGTGGCCTGGTTCTCGGCCAAAGACCCGTATTACGAGAAAGTTGTGGTCATGCAGGCGGGTAAGGTCATGCTCGGCGCCCTGGGGCTTCAGGATGCGGAGCGGGTGAACGATTATCTTGGAAAGGTTCAGGAAAAACTGGCTGCTCTGGGAAGAATCTGACACAGGGTGGCGCGTTATGCCGGACAAGTTGGAATGGTTTGACCAGGAGAAGATTAGAAAGCCAAGACGCACTTTCTTCGGCGGCAGTCCAACCGTGCGTTATGGCCTTGTTGTGGTGATGTTGATGTTTATTTTCCTTAAGTTTTATCCCAAGATGTACGAGGGGCAAAGGCTCGGCGGACCGATCGACGATTTTTTCCGGAAAAAATACACTAACATGCTCCTGGTCTTTCCGACAGGCGGAAACGCTGCGGACAGCGTGGTGGAAAACTACACCCGCCGCGTCGCCGTCCGTCTTGGGGAAAAACTATCTGCGGATATCCCGGTCCGGGCGGACAAAAAGGTGAGCGCCCGGACCATGAGAAGGAAATCGCTGCTCCTGTACGGGCCACTGGAGCACAATCTCATTTTGAACAAAACTGAAGACAAGCTGCCAATCCGCTTCCGCGATGGATATCCCTGCCGCGCGGATGGTTCCGTGATCGCCGTGAGGGACTGGCGGCTGATTTTCCTTGCCCCCAATCCTGAAAACAGGACCCAGTATTTTCTGATTTATACCGCCGCCACGCCGGAGCAACTGGTCGGGATAAATTTTATGGGCAGTCCCAATTACGTGCCCCACGATACTACGGATTATGTCCTGGCCGCCGGGGACAGCGTCCTGGCCGCGGGTTTTTTCGACAAGGACAGCAGCGGCGTCTGGTCGCTGCCGCCAGGCGCCCTGGACTCAGCCGGGCGCTGAGAGCATGGGCGCAGTCTGCCGCGCGATGTGGAAACGCTCCCGGAACAGCCCGATGAAATTTTACTATCTGACATTGGTTTGCGCCGTATTGTCTGCGGCTTTTTTCCCATCCTGCGCCCGGCGAGAAGACGCCGCCGGGCCTGGCATGTTCCGTTTCCGTATCCCCGCCGATCCGGTGTCGCTCGATCCCATTCACAGCGTTGACCTGGTTTCCCAGACCGTGGTGAACAATCTTTTCGATCCGCTGGTAAGGCTCGAACCGGAATCTGGAGAGGTGGTCCCCTGCCTGGCAAGTCGCTGGGAGCCGCTTGACTCTCTGGGACTGGCCTTCCGCTTTCATCTTCGCACCGATATGATTTTCCACAACAGGCGTCCGGTCGTGGCCGCCGATGTGCGCTATTCGTTTGAGCGGATGCTCGATCCGCGTTCGGCCAGCGAGCGCCCCTGGATACTGGCTCCGCTGCGCGGGGCGGAACGCTTTCGCGCGGGC
>JAKQNV010000027.1 GCA_029565595.1 Candidatus Cloacimonadota bacterium | reverse complement strand
AAAATGGGTTGGATTGGGGACAAAATAGCAGGATAATTGGCGTTTTCCCCTCGATTGTGGTGAAAAATATCCTGAAGTTGTGGATAACTTTCCGATCTCTGCTTTGTCGTGTCAGCTTGGAGTAATTTCGCAAAGGTCTTAATGTTTATCGGAGGCCGCACCTCTTCCACAAAGCCTGCCCGCAAACAGCACAATTCCCTTGCCCCAAGCCGCTTCCGGTGAAAATCCTTGACAGGGGGCCAAACCGGTTTTTTGCAGGTTTTGAATAAAGAACGCGTAAAAACTACTGAGGATGGTCAATGAAGAAAGAGCAGTTCGAACCGTTCCTGCTGGCCCACGAAAAGCGCATCTATCATTATTTGCTTACACTTGTGGGCAATGACAGCGACGCCAACGACCTCGTGCAGATGGTCTTCATCTCCTTTTACGAGCACATCGACCGCGTGGAGGAAGCCACCGCCCTTTCCTACGTTTACCGCATTGCCTACAACAAAAGCATGACCTTCCTCAAGCAAAAAAGCCGTTATGTGAACCTGGAGCCGCAATCTTTCGACAACATTCCGGACCAGCCGAAAACCGACCCGCCGCCCGATTACACGGCCCTGCGCGAAGCGATCAGGGAACTGCCGCCCCGCCTGGCCAGCGTGATCCATCTGCAATACTACGAAAATCTGAGTTACAGGGACATGTCCGAAAACCTGGGCATCAGCGTCAAGGCGGTGGAATCGCTGCTGGTGCGCGCCAAGAAGCAATTGCGCCGAAAATTGTTGAAGGATAACCCGCAAGGGAGAGTATAGATTATGAAACTGAAAACGAGGGACTTGAAATCCGTCCCCAAAACGAGGAAACCATGAGATGCAACACAGCAAAACGCCAGATCGAACGCCAGCTGGACAATGAACTGTCCGCGGATCTGATCAGGGAGCTGGATCTGCATCTTAAGCAGTGCAGCGCCTGCCGCGCCAACAGGGAGCAAATGCTTAGGTTGATGCAGCTGCTCCAAAAGCCCGCCCAGCCGGAATTCCCCGCTTGGCTGCACCACCAGATCCTGGACCAGGCCGCCCAACATGACAAAAAGCGCCTGCACATCAAACACCGCCGGAGGCTGCAGCTGATCCCGGCCATGCTGGCTGTGATCATCAGCCTGGCTTTGGGCGCGGTAATCGGCAAGAACGCCTATGGCAATGTCAACCCCCTTCCCGATACCAGAGTCGTGGCCTCCGACCAAAAAACCGGGGTCACGGAAGTTGCGGCATTCGGAGAAAGTTCCCTGTTGGGAGACAGTAATTACAATGGAGCGATAAATGAGTAAAAGACTGCTGACCATCCTGCTTTTGGTCTCGCTTTTTCTAAATGCCGGAATCATCGGCGGACTCATCGTCATGGGCATTTTCCGCCACAACCACAATTTGCACCATTATGTCATGCAACAGCCGCAAAATATGCAGCGGCGCGAGATGCCGGGCTTTGGCCCCAGGATCCCCGAAGATCCGAAAATAATCGCGCTGCGTGACAGCTTCCGCTCCACCAAAGACGAATTGATGAGCGAATTGGCCAAGGATCCGGTCAATGAAGCCAGGATCAATGCCATCATAGACAAATCCGTTGCCAACCAAAGCGCCATGGAACTGGCCCTCGGCCACAAAATGCTGGAACTCAGGAAAGGCATGAATGCGGACGAGGCCAGGGAATACTTTGGCCGGCACCAGGACAGAATGGAAAGATATCAAAACAGGAGAAAACCCAATGAATAAACTCGTCATCATCCCTCTGGCAATATTGCTGCTAGCTGGAATGCTCTTCGCCCAGAACTCCACCAGCGACAAGCCGCTTGTAAACCCCAACGTCAAGCCCCAACATAATTGCATGGACAATCCCAACCTCAAAGCGCGCCTGCAGGACGACGGCACCGGCTCCGACAGGATGCAGGGCCTGAACCTCAGCGACGCCCAGAAAAAGAAACTCGAAGAACTGCGCGCCAGCCATCAGAAAGCGATGAACTCACTGCGAGCCGAGATCGAAAACCTGGAAGTGGACATCCGCCAGGCCGTTCAAAACGGCGATATGGCCTCTGCCCGTAAAAGCACCCAACTGCTCTATGACAAGAAAATGAACCAGGCTATGTCCAGATTGGAGCATCTGGAAAAAGTGTTGAAAGAACTCAACGACGAACAGAAAACCAAATTCCGCGCCATGGAAATGTTTAACGGCGAACCCATGGGTCCCATGCACCGCCCAGGAATGATGGGAAAGGACTGCGGACCCGGATGCGGCATGCACAAGATGCAGTTCCAAATGCAAAAGGGAATGATGCAAAATGGCCAGTCCGGCTGCGGTCAAAACTGCCAGATGGACCAGATGCAGGGATGCAAGGACAAAGGCCAGATGATGGATAAACAGCATGACTGCGGCAATTGCCAGCAGGCTCCGGATAAGGAAAAACCCAAGTCCGGCACGGACCAACCCAAAGACAAAATGCCCAAATAATTCATCCCCTCCTCAGTAAGATAGATGAGCGTCGGATTCCTTCTGGATCCGGCGCTTTTTTATTGTCTTCCGTATAGGCTGATCAAGAGCAATGGCTAGGCATGCGACCGGACAGAGAGACGGTTTTCCGCGACAGGATCAGCCGCCGTTGGATCACTCAGAGTTGCTTCATCCGGCAAACATGGAAGAAGGTCAGCGCTTCCAGTTCCGGATCGAAGGTCAGGAATTGCTGTTCTTCGTCCAGGCTGGCCGCGATTCTCTCAGCTTCGGCCAAAGCCGCAGCATAGGCTTTTTCCACGTCGGGAACAGGCTCTATCGCGAGGTTTTCCACTCCGTAGGCAGCTTCGATGTCCAGTTTCAGAGGCAACTCAGGCAGAAAATCCAGCCGGGACCACATTCCGCTGCGCATGTCGAACTCATAACTGCTGAGAAATCTGTGCCCGTGCTCAATGACGAATTTCACGGCCCGGATCAAGAAGTCCACTTCGTCTTCCGTCATGGAATAATGCATGTTCAGGCGCACCCAGCCCAATTTTATCCCCGTGTAGCCGGCGTTGGTGACCAGGCAGCGGTAATAGTCCGAAGCCGGTTGCTGGATGTTCAGCAAATGGTGTCCGTAGGGCCCGGCGCAGGAACAGCCGGCGCGGGTCTGGATGCCAAAGAGGTCATTGAGCAGCCGTGTCACGAACTTGGGATGCAGGATGCGGTCTTGGTGCCGGATGTTGAAGGGGATGATCGGCACTTTTTGTTCGGCGTCCTGCGGTCCGTAGAAAATGATGCGTTCGTCGCCCTCGAAGGAGGCCTTGAAACGCCTGTAGAAATACTCTTCCAGCGCGGCGATGTTGGCCAGGCCGACCTTTTCCTTGAGTTGGAAGGCCAGGGCTGTGCGCAGGGCTTGCATGATGCCCGGAGTGCCTGGTTTTTCGCGGCTTTCGATGTCTTTTACGTATTCTTCCTTGAGCGATGAAACGAAATCCACCGTGCCGCCGGCCGCGACCGTGGGTGGCAAGTGTTGGGGATAGATGTCACTGTTGAAAACCAATATCCCGGAGGTGCCCGGTCCGCCCAAAAACTTGTGCGGGGAGAGGAAGATGGCGTCGAAATAGGATTCGGAATCGCGGTTCATGTCGATCGGAACGTAGGGCGCGCAGGCGGCAAAGTCGAAACAGGCCAGCGCCTGGTGCCGGTGTAGGATGCGGGCCACTTCATAGACCGGCGTCAGCAGCCCGGTCACATTGGACGCGGCGGAAAAGGATCCGATCTTCAGGCGTCCGTCGTAGCGCGGATCGGAAACCATGGTTTCCAATTTTGCCAGATCCAGCGTCTCTTCGGAATTGAGCGGGATTTCCACGATCTCGCAAAGCGTCTGGCGCCACATGATCTCGTTGGAATGGTGTTCGTAAGGTCCCACGAAGACGATCGGTTTGCTGTGGTGCAGGTAGTCGTGCAGTGCCTGGTTGCAGTCGGTCCCTTCCGGATTGCGCAGCAGGCAGCTTTTCAGCACCTGCCCGATCCGTTCGCGCGTCGCCGGTGGCCAGTAAACTCCCAGGATCTGCAAAAGTTTGGCGATCCCGCCGGTGGTGCCCGATTCCGTGAAGATGATCTTGCCCTTGGGACCGGCGTTCACGGCCTTTTTGATCACTTTTTCTGCGGTGTGCAGCAGCGCCGTCATCGTGCTGCCGGTGTAGTCGTCCTCGGTGTGCGTGTTGGCATAAAATTGCAGGATTTTTTGCATGTAGCGCTCGATGGAGCGCAAACCCCGGCCGCTGGCGGTGTAATCCGCGTAAACCAAAGGGCGTTGCCCATAGGGAGTGGGGATGGGGATGTTACGGCCGATGACATCCTTGCGCAGCCAGTCCAGTGAGGCTATCAGATTGGAGATTCGATCGTCTTCCATGTGTTTCCAGTTTCGCTTGCGCGTCGGTTGGGAGGGCTATATAAAAAACGGCGCATTGTGAAATGATGCGCCGTAATCTTGCCTGTTTGTTTCAAATTCTTGTGCTTCGTCAGATCATTGCCTGGCAAATCAGCCAGAGCTTCGGCATATCGGAAGTGTCTGGACTATTTGGTGCTGACGTTATAAGTGGCGGTGGCGATTTCGCTGGGATTCCAGAGCGCCTTGTAGGATTTGGCTTTGACGGTCACCTGGCCGGTCTGCGTAAGGGAGAAAGGCTCTTCGTAAAGTATCGAATTTTGTGTCGGATCAGTTCCATCCAGAGTGTAATACGTATCCGCGGTGGAGGGATTGTCCACTATGGTGATCTGCGTGGCGGTGGTGATGTTTCCGGACGGGGGAACGAAGATCGGCGTGGTCACAGTCTGGTAATATGTGACGGAATAAGTCCCGCTGACCACACCGCTGGGATGCATTCCTTCCTTGAAAGCTTTGACTTTCAGGGTCGCCGAAGTGGTTCCAGCCGGGAAGAAATCCGGAATGGTCAGGTCAAAATTGTTGTCGCCCTGCACCACCGTGAAAAGCAGGGAATCCTGCTCGGTGGGATCGCTGCCGTCCAATGTGTAATGGACATCGGCGCCGATCTCGGAGCATTCGACCCGGACGATCTGGCCGGGATGCCATTCCCCGCCGGTGGGTGTCAGCGTCGGATCCGGTATCGTAAGCAGTTCAGTGGTGTGCTTCTTGCAAGAAAACATCAGCAGCACAAGGGCCAAGCTGAGTATGATGCGTAAGATCTTCATCGATCACCTCGAACTTTTTTCTTGAATTTCATTGCTCTCCGGCTGCATATATTTGTCAAGATATATCTGCATCTGAGGCGATTTCCGGTTGGCAATTTCCACATAGCGTGGTTGGGAATGATACGCGGTTTTCCGATAATGTCTGGTTGACAAAAATACCGCCGACACGGATTTTGGCAGTAAAGGAGATCTTGATTATGGCACACAAACTCACCATCGACGACATCGCTTACTGCGGGCTGAATTGCCGGCTCTGCAACCTGGTCACGGTCCTGCCGGACGCGGCGGCAAAACTTCAGAAGATCATGAGCGAAGACGGCTGGGAACACTTCGGGCCTCTGGTTTATCCGGAATTTGCCGGTTTTTGGAAGATCCTGTCAGCCCTGGCCATCAACAATGAAACCTGCCCGCTTTGCAAGGGCGGTTGCGGAAATCCGGACTGCAAATTGCGCCTTTGCGCCAAAGAGCGCGGCCTGCGGCTCTGCGCGGAATGCGGGGATTATCCCTGCCAGCCCCTGCGCGAATTTTACAGCGGCCACTATGAAAAACTTGCCCAAAACAACGAACGCATCCGCGAGATCGGCATCGAAGCCTGGTTGGAGGAACAGCAAAAGCTGGTGGATGCCGGGCGTTGCTTCAAAGATCTGATCTGATCCCTTATATTTGATCAACAAAGACTAACTGTCTATCCAATAAATAGATAGTTAGTCTTTTTGTCTTTTCCCTCCCAAATCCGCTTGCCTCCCCTCTCACGATCAATACGGGATCAATACGGGATCATTACGGGTTTCATCCGTAATGATCCCGTATTGATCCCGTAATGATAGTGAGGGCCGAAAGGGCAAAAATAAACGCGCAAAGGATGGCGGAGCCCCTTCAATCTTGAAAAAACTTGACAATTTCATCCGGAGGCAAAGCAATGCCCGCACGCCGAGTGTTTGGCTCTAAACCGCTTTCGGCATGGACAAACACCGACAGGGTAGGGCGGGAAACAGCCCTGCCTCCCATTTGGAAAGGCGGGAGAGAGTAATTGCGTCTCCCCTCTTATTACAGCTTTCTGGAGGAAAAATGAAGAAGCTGAGTTACCTTATTTTCGCTCTGCTGGTGCTGTTCAGCGTCATGGCCTGCAGCGAAAAAAATCCCACGGACAACTACGTCCTCGGTTATCTGCTGGACCAATTCATCAACACCGACAGCGTGCTCGTCCACGTCGATCCGACCGCTGATCCGGGAACCGATTTCCGCGCCCTCTACGCCTACGAGATCGTGAGCGCGGAGGACGGCTTCAGCCCGCGCCAGAGTTCCTACGCGGGTTACGATTTGCCCTGGGAAACATTCTCAGACGGCTACCTGGTCCCAGAAGACAATTTCCGCACCTGGTTTCCCAACAACGACCTCCCCGGCGCTTTCCGCGTCAAGGATACCGGCCTGTTCCGCCTCTACCGCAAGGTTGACATACATGCCGGCACCCGGAGCAACAAAACGGTCGAATTGCGCGGCCTTTCGCTGTATCCGATCACGAACTGGAACAGCGCCAGCGAAAACGCGATCAAACTGGGAGATCTCTTGCAGGGCATCGCGGCCTACGATTCCGTGATGTTCGTCGCTTCCGACGGCTACAGCAAAACCTACACCCCGGCCCAGATCGGCGAGGGATATTATTTGCTGGATTCCGAGGTCACCACCTTTCCCAATATTAATTCGGAACTGCCCGGCGGTTTGAAAAAATTCAAGAAACTGGCCTCCCTCCAGGTTTACGGCGCCAATTCGGAACAAACCTTCGATTTCGAACTCGCCCCGCAGGACTCCGCGGATCTGATCTTCAACGTCCCGAGCGACCTCAGCGGATTCGTGCACACGGAACTGGACAACGAATAGCGGTTTGCCGGATATAAAATCCATCTGGCTGGGCTTGGCATTCTGCGCCTGTTGCGCGCTCTGCCGGGCCGAGCTGGCAAAAATCCCCGCAAAAACCGATTCCCTCGCCAAACCGCATTATGTGCTGCCCACGGTGCGCGTAATAGCTGATCGCCCGCAGGAATCGGTCGGAACCGTGCAACTGGTCGATTTTCCCGACCAGCAGGGCGTGGCCGCGCTCAACCTCTACGACGGGCTGCAAAACATCAGCGGAGTTACCAATACATCCGGCACCAAGGACGAAAGCAATCTGCGCATCCGCGGCTTCCGCAAAAACGAGGTCAAAATCCTGGTTGACGGCCGGCCCTTGAACAGCGGCTATTTCGGCAACGTGGATCTGCACCAGCTGGCCCCGGCTGACATCCGCGAGATCAGGATCCTCAAAGGGCCTGGCTCCGCGGTTTACGGCTCCGGAACCATGGGCGGCGTGGTCAATATCATCACGCGCGATCCGGACAGCGACAGCTGGCTCAAACTCTCCGCCCTGGCCAAACGCAACAACACGAACCGCCTGGCCATCACTTCCTCCCACCGCCTCGGCGATTTTGGCTACTGGATCTACGCGGCCCGCGAACACAATGAAGGGCTGGTCATTTCGCGAGCTTTTCCGGGCGCGCCCTTTGAAAACGGCGGGGTGCGCGACCATAGCCGCAAAACGCAATACGACCTGCAAACCCGGCTGGATTACGGTTTATCGCCTTTTGAGCAGCTGGGTTTCTCCGCCGGGATGAGTTACGTGCCGGAAAAACTGCTGCCTTCCTCGGTCTATGCCATGGATTACCGGCTCTACAAAGACTACGCGAGATCCTGGGGCACCCTGGAATATGAAAATGTGCTCAACGAATTTGGCAAACTCAGCGGCCACCTCTACTACGACGGCGGCGCCGACACTTACCGGCAATACAATGATCCGGACCATGAACACCTGACCACGGACAGCCGGATGAAATATTCCACGCTGGGCCTGAATCCGCGGCTGGAATGGTCGCCCGATTCGCGCAACACCTTAAATCTCGGATTCCGCGCGGAAAGTTTGCGCAGCACGCGCAAGGACAACGGCAGCTATCTCGCCTGGACTCCGCACTGGCTGAACCTTTACAACGTTTTTGGACAATGGGAGTACAAGTTCAGCGAATTGCTGTCCGCCACGGCAAGTGTGGCCGCCGCGAGCCACCACTCGGATATGAAAAACGCGCTCAGCCTGTATCTCGAACCTACCGGCGGGATTTTTGCTAACTGGAACGAAAACAGCCAGACCTCGCTCTCGGTGGGCAAAAACACCTCGTTCCCCACGATGCGCCAACTTTTCTCGGCCGACCGCGGCAATCCCGATCTCAAGCCCCAGCACGCCCTCAAAGCCGAACTCAGCCAACGCCAGGGCGTCAAACTCGGAAAAACTCTGCTCAGCAACGAGTTCAGCGTCTTTTACAACGACATGCGCGACCTGATCGACGTCTACGGCGAACGTTACGAAAACATTTACCGGGTGCGGTCCTGGGGCGCGGAATATTCGCTGCTGGCCGCTCCCTGGCCCTGGTGGGAAACCCAGATAGGCTACAGCTGCCTGTTCTGGCGCAGCGGCAGCGATTACCGCCTGACCGAGACACCGCGCAACCAGTTCAACCTTTTACAGACCTGGAAACTGCCGGCGCGGTTTTCCATAAATTACAGCTGCAGCTACTCGGACATCCGCTACAGCCAGGATTCCTCGGATAACTACCGCGTCCTGCATTCCTACTGGCTGCACAACGTTTCGCTCTCCAAAAAGCTGGGAAAGCACAGCATCGCGGCCGGCCTGGAAAACCTCTTTGATTCCTATTACGAAACGGAATACGGCTATCCCGGCGCAGGCTTGAATTTCTTTGTGCGTCTGGAAGCGGTTATCTAAGCTACAAGCGTCTCATTCCATGCTTTCGTTGGCCAGCGCCACCAAATTTATCTCGCGGTCCTGGGTGTCCAGATATTCGATTTTAACGCGATCCCCGGGATTTGTCACAGGCAGGAAACTGCAGAGGTCGCTGGTCGCGATGTAGACCAGCCCGGGCTTTTCCGCCAGACTCAAGTAGTAGTAGGTCCGCGCTTCCTTGATGTCGCTGCCGATGCGGCTGACCGTGCCGGTGAAAGTGATCCTTTCTGACGATCCGGCAGACAAAACACCGATGCGGCTGCTGGAGAGGGTCATCTGGTAATTGTCGCGCGCGGCCTTGACCGATTCCCCGACCCCTACGACGCTGAAGTCTTTCACCGAAACGAAGGCGAATTGTTTGACCAGGCCGGCGCTGTCTTTCAAAGGCATGAAATAGGTGCCCAGGCCGTTCAGATTGACCAGGATGGGGAAAGTGGCCTGGTATTTGTAGTTTTGGACCTTGCCTTCCGCCGATTGCATCGCCGCGTATTCCGTCGCACCGCTCATGCGGTAGAGGTGGGTGCGTTTGTTGCGTGTGTCCGTGAGTAAAAATCCCACCGTCCCTTCATCCGAGCCGACGCTGGACATCCCGGTGTAGAAATAGCTGCGGCGGTCGTTGCCATAAATGATGTTGTAGCCGTCGGTGACCATGAGCATGTTGCGTTTGCCGAAGAGGGTGTTCCAATAGCCTTTCACGTATCTGCCCCACCAATCCAGCTGTTGCAGGACAAAGGCCGCCGGCATGATGCGGTCTACCCAGGCGGGAACTTTGGCGTCGGACCAGCCTTCCGCGGTTTTTTCCAGGGGATAGTAGTCGATCTTGCCGGTACCCGCGTTCACGGTGGCCAGGCCGATCCCTTCGGAGCCGTTCACTCCCACTTTGTGGTTGTAAAGGGTGATCGTCCAATACGGCTCGCCTTGATCGTCCACTTCAAAGGTCGGTCCGCCGAGTCCGTAGTTGATATAACCCTGCAGATAGAGGCGCCGGTAGAGGTTCTGGTTGAAGAAGGAATTGGGTTGATAGACGATCCGGATGGGTTTTCCGTTGGCTTCGCGCACGAAAGTGATGTCCTGCGCGTTGGTGGCGGATACCATGATGTAAGCTGGCGTGCCGTCCTTGGTGTTGGACAGCCATTTGAAAAAACCGCTGTGTAAAAGCGGAACCACCCAAAACAGCTTGCCCCGCACCATTTGGCGCGTTGGGATGCCCAAAGTGACGCGGCTGCCGAGGGCAAAATCCTCGCCCAGCTTCTTTTCCGCCAGCGCCGCCGCGTAGTCGCGGTCCACCGTGGGGATCTGGTCCAAACTGACGGGCGAGATCAACTCCGTGAAATCGGTCGTTTTCACCGGCCCGATCAAGTCGCGGTAGCTTTTGGCGCGGAAGATCGCGGAGGAAAAGAGCAAGGCCAGGAAAACGTAGATCCCCAAAGCGATGTAGACGTAGATCAGGATCTGGCGCAAACTCTTGATCCCGAGCAGCGGAAGCAAGACCACGGCCAGCGCGAAAGGCCAGCCCAGAAAACGGAAATTGAGCACCGGCAAGGTGAAATAGAGAACTATAAAGGCAAAAAGCAAGGTCAGCAGGACCGCCGGCAGGATTTTCAGTTTAGGTGGTTTAAGTTTGATGGGGACCGTTGTCGGCTTGCGGTTGGGGTTGGGAAACAGGATGGGATTGGGAACAAGCATTGTTACCTCCCTTGGGGACGAATTTGAAATCAACTTGGGAACACATCACAATTTTGACAAGACAATTCTACGATATCGACCGCAGAGGTATATAAAAGGCCATTTTCCCTTGCTGTAAAGGCATTCCGCCCTGAAAACCGACCAGGCTGCCGCTCACTGACTTCGCATCGAGTAAACGCCGGATGGGCGGGAACTCGATGGGTGGCAAGCTAGTTGTGGTTGCGGTATACTTCAGGGCCGAAAGGTCGTTTTTTGCTACAGTCATCCGGAAAAACGCAGGGCAAAATAAACTCACTTTTCCTTAAGACCTTAATAAGATTGGAACTTGCATGCGTAAGGATGGATTCTGTAAAAAATGGGAAGTTGCCACAAGACCAAACATCCTATTA
>JAKQNV010000022.1 GCA_029565595.1 Candidatus Cloacimonadota bacterium | reverse complement strand
GGTCGATGGCCTTGTCCGGCAAAAAGCGGTCGGAAATGTAGCGGTCGCTCATCACGGCCGCGGAAACGAGTGCGTTGTCGGTGATCTGGACGCCGTGGTGCACCTCGTATTTTTCGCGGATGCCGCGCAGGATGGAGATGGTGTCCTCGACGCTCGGCTCCTGCACCAGGACGGGCTGGAAACGCCGCTCCAGCGCGGGATCCTTCTCGATGTGCTTCCGGTATTCGTCGATCGTGGTGGCGCCGATGCAATGCAGGGAACCGCGCGCCAAAGCGGGTTTGAGCATGTTGGAAGCGTCCACCGCGCCTTCTGCGGCCCCGGCTCCTACCACGGTGTGGATCTCATCGATGAACAGGATGATGTTGCCATTTGACTTCTCGACCTCCGCCAGCACGGCTTTCAGGCGCTCCTCGAATTCTCCGCGGAACTTGGCTCCGGCCAGGAGGGCCGCCATGTCCAGTTCCACAATCTCCTTGTCCTTGAGGTTTTCCGGGACGTCGCGGGCCACCACGCGCCGGGCCAGGCCTTCCACGATGGCGGTTTTGCCGACGCCGGGCTCGCCGATCAGGATGGGATTGTTTTTGCGGCGGCGGGAAAGGATCTGCACGCTGCGGCGGATCTCGTCGTCGCGGCCGATCACGGGATCGAGTTTTTCCTGGCGGGCCAGCCGGGTCAGGTTGCGCGCGTATTTTTCCAGGGCCTGGAATTTGGCTTCGGGATTTTGGTCCGTGACGCGCTGGTTGCCGCGCAGCTCTTTCAGCGCCAGCAACAGCTTGTCCGCGTCCGCGCCGTTGGCCCTGAGTATTTTGGCCGCCTCTTTTCCTTTGTGCAACAGGGCCAGCAGGATGTGCTCGAGGCTTATGTAATCGTCCTGCAGTTTGTCCGCTTCGCGCTCAGCCTGATGCAGGACGTCCAGCACCTCCTGCGAAAGATAGACCTGTGCGCCGCTCACGCGGGGCAGTTTGGTCAAAGCGTCCGCGAGTTGGCTTTCCAACTGGGTGGTGTTGACTTCCAGTTTTTGCAGGGCGGGCAGGACCAGCGAATCGCTCTGTTTGAGCATAGCGGCTAGCAGATGCAGGTCGCGGATCTCCTGGTGTCCGTTTTCTTCAGCCAGGCTTTGCATGGCCTGCAAGGTCTCCTGGCTCCTGATGGTAAATCTTTGTGTGTTCATACTAAAGCACCTCTTGTCAGACATATTAAGCGGGATGTGGCGGATGTCAAGGGATATTTTGGCAGTCTATGGCCGGGAGTGCTAATATTGGCGCAAGTTCAATTTCAGTGGTTACCTACGGTCTCCAAGCCGTGCCAGTAAGTGTGAAAAAGTGTTACCGATGTGTCCGGTCTGATCTGTAACCTATGTCCCTAATCTGTACCACTTTGTCATCCCAGCGCAGGCTGGGACCCAGTTCTTTAAGGTATCAGACCCGTAACCCAGTTCACACAACGGACACAAAGTCATCGTAAGCGCATAAAAAAAAAGACCTGGATTCCAGCCTGCGCTGGAATGACAAAGTGGGAAGCCATCGGTATGAATGTCTGCAGTCTGCGCTGGAATGACACGGCGGATTATATCATGGCCCTCCGGGGCTTTCCCACTCTGATCCAATTGGTGCCATTTTTACCATGATCCACACGGTGGGAAAGAGAGCCGATTTTTCTCTTGCCTAAATATCGCGGCTTGTCAATGTAGGTTTTGACATCCCGAGTCTGGGATTTTACGGCCGTTAAGGCGTCCCGGGCTTAATAACACTATGAGGTATCCCGTCAAGGAGAACGCATGAAAAAGTCATTGCTTGCCTTGCTGCTGGCCCTGCTCGCCGTTTTTGGCTTTGCCACCCTTACCGAATACACTTTTGAACAGAGCGCAGCCACTTATACCGAACTTACCAATCCCACCGTCATCCACAGCACCGGGATTGACGACGCCATGTCCGGCGTCATCAACATCGGCTTTGATTTTCTCTACGACGAAGTGGTGTATAGCACCTTCAAGGCCAATACCAACGGCTTCATCACCCTGAACCCCTCTTCCACCGCTTCGCTGTCCAACAGTCTCACCACCCAGATACTGATCCTGGCAGGATTATGGGACGATCTGAAAACCGACGACAGCAATTCCCATGTGGCCTACCAACTCACGGGAACCAGTCCCAGTCAGGTGCTGACGGTCGAGTACAAGAACATCAAGTGGTATTATAGCGCTTCGCCGGTGAACCTGGTAAATTTCCAGATCAAACTCTATCAGGGCACTAACCGCGTCGAAATCATCTACGGAACGATGGGCGCCAGTCCGGGCACCTCCGCCTCCGCTTCGATCGGCTGCTCCGGCGCTGTGGCGGGAAATTTCCTCAGTGTCACTCCCGCATCGCCGACCGCGTCTGTCTCATCCACCACCGAATTCGGCCAGATAAACGGGACGCACGTGCCCTTCCTGACCGGAAACAAATATTCTTTCATTCCGCCGGTGCCCCTGAACAACGACCTCACCGCCACCGGCATCAGCGGGAATATCACTCCCAGCGTCAACAATCCCACCGTGTATACAGTGACCGTTTACAACCGCGGCCTGAACGCCCAGGCGACCTATCAAGTGCAGTTGATCAACGCCTCGAACACAGTGCTGGCCTCAGTTGCCGGACCCGCCATCTCCGCCGGCGCCACCGCGCAGGTGCAGGTGAC
>JAKQNV010000008.1 GCA_029565595.1 Candidatus Cloacimonadota bacterium | reverse complement strand
TTCTTGTAGATCTCTGTGCCGGGCTGGTTGTAGCCGGTGGAATAGACATTCAGAGTGAAATCCTTTTCCAGGATGAAAGTTATCGTGTACACGTAGCCATTGGCGAGAGTAAAATCGCTGGTGTTCACTGTGATCGAGGGATTGACCCAGTGATAGCCCGTAGGAGCCGGACCGGGCGTATAAGTGCCGGCGAGGTTGGCGATATTGGCGCTAGTTGCCGAGAAAGAATGATCGGTATTGAATCCAGTATCCACTGTATTGCGATAGATCCGCGTTCCGGGCTGCAAATAGCCGGTGGAATTGACGTTGAGGATCGCGCCCTCGTTGTAGGTGACCATGATGTCGTCCAGATAGCCAGATCCTGTGCCATTGTTTTCCAGCCAGAACCTGATGTAATAATTGCCGGATGTAGCCGCAGTGTAGGTAGCCTGGACTTGTACCCAGCCGGAGTTCTGGTTGAGGTTTTGTGTGTCTACAAGCGAAGTCCACGGTCCACCAATGGATGTACCCCACGCAATATGGGCTTTGACATTACCCGTGAATGCGTTGTACACCCAGATGGAAAAATTGAGTGCCTCACCTGCAACAAAGTACAATTGGGGAGTGATGATATAGTAATTATTCTTTCCCAGGACAAATTTCACCGAACGGGTAGCAGAATGGTAATAAGGAATTGGTGGAGCTGGGATGGGATTATATTCACCAACCACCAATCCTTCCTGAGGGGTCATGGGCTGCCGGGTCCAGCCAGCAGGCCAGTAATCGTTGTTTGGACCCGGGCTTTCAAAATCCCAGAAGAGTGTTCCCTGCGGCAGAGCCAAGGCCAAACTCGCCAAACCCAGCCACAAGACTAGTAACAGAGATACTCTTTTTTTCATTTGTTTATTCCTTCCTAATATGTATATAGCTACGTTTCTGCTCCCAGCCTCGTAAGCAAGATTTTCTTTCGCCTGTCACGAGTTGATAGCGTTATAAGGCTAATTCTCACGAAATATGTAAAAGTCATAAGGCATTTGGCATTTATTTATGCCAACTTTCCTGTCAAGCTTTTTCTGATTTGGCCTCTTGAGATTTCTGGTATGCTGAGGTAGATGGATTATCCGGTTGACAGCCAGAGGCGTCCGCGCAAAATTGGGTCTGGAGAATGATGATGCAAAAGATCGGATTGACGGACCAGGAAATCGTGGCGCTGGTGGATTGCAACAATTTCTACGCGTCCTGCGAGCGCGTGTTCAATCCCGCCCTGGAAGGCAAGCCAGTGGCTATACTCTCCAACAACGACGGCTGCATCGTCTCCCGCTCCAATGAGATCAAAGCGCTCAAGATCTCCATGGGCGCGCCCGGCTTCAAACACGAGGCCCTGATCCGCAAGCACGGCGGCACGCTGCTTTCCTCCAATTACGCACTCTACGGAGACATGTCCGCCCGCGTGATGGACGTTTTAGGCAAATTCTCGCCGGATCTGGAGATCTACTCTATTGACGAGGCATTTCTGGGCCTGAGCGGATTCCGTATCCGCGACCTTGATGAATACGGCCGTAAGATCCGCACCACGGTCAAAAAATGGACCGGGATCCCCGTCTCCGTGGGGATCTCCAAAACCAAGACCCTGGCCAAGGTCGCCAACCATTATGCCAAGCGCTATTCCGGATACCGCGGCTCGCTGGTCCTGCTGGATGACCGGCGCATCGAAAAAGCGCTGCGGCAGACCCCGGTCGAGGAGATCTGGGGCATCGGCCGCCAGTACGACAAATTTTTACGCCAAAACGGCATCGAGAACGCCTGGCAACTGCGCGAGGCGCCGGACAAATTCGTCGACCACTACATGACCAGCGTCGGGCACAAAACCGTCCTCGAACTCCGCGGTTTTTCCTGCATCGACATGGACGAAGCGCCCGCCCCCAAAAAGAGCGTGGTCTGCTCCAAATCCTTTGGCAAGCAGGTTTCCGACCTCGCGGAACTGGAGGAGGCCGTCTCCACCTACATCACCCGCGCCGCAGAAAAGATCCGCTCCCAGCACAGCGTGGCGGGCTACATGATGGTCTTTTTGAACACCAACCGCTTCAAGGAAGGCCCGCAGTACAACAACTCCGGCCAAACCACCTTCGCCAGCCCCACTGCCTACACGCCCGACCTCATCAAAGCCGGATTGGAACTCCTGCGCGAGATCCATCTCCCCGGCTTCGAATATAAAAAAGCGGGTGTGATGTTCGCGGACATCATGGACGAGGACGACGTGCCCCTGAACCTGATCGAAACGAGTTACCTGGACGACGGCCGCAAGGCGCTGATCGACGCCATCGACCGCATCAACAGCCGCTGCGGGCGTGACACCGTATTTTACGCCTCTTCCGGGATCAAAAAGGAATGGGAGATGAAGCGCGCCAAACTGAGCCCTTCTTACACCACGCGCTGGAGCGACCTGCCCCGGGTCAAGTGACCGTATGACATTTTATACTATCTCCGCTCCCGTCGATAGCCAGCAAAAAGTCCGCCGTTCGACCTTCCGCTGCTTCCTTTTCCCCATATCCGGCGTAGACGAGGCCCGCCGGATCGTCAGCGCCCACGCCAAGGAATACAGCGCCGCCACGCACAACTGCTTCGCCTATGTGTGCGGTTTTGAGCGCGAGATCCAGTATTCCTCCGATGCCGGAGAACCCCATGGCAGCGCTGGCAAACCGATCCTCAACGCCCTTCTGGCCGCCGACCTGACTTTCGTTTTAGCGATCGTGACGCGCTGGTTCGGCGGAGTCAAACTGGGGGTTCCGGGCTTGATCGAAGCCTATGGCAGCAGCGTTGCGCTGGCTGTGGAACTCGCAGAAAAGATCCCGGCCGTCCGGCAGGCGAGTTTTCTGGTCAGCGCGGAATACGCTTTGGTGGACCAACTCACGCGGCTGGCAGGGCAACTGAGCGGATCCGTGACCGGCTTGCGCTGGTCGGAGCGGGCGGAACTGGTTTTGCGCGTCCCCGCAGCCGAAAGCGGACGGGCGGCGGAATTTCTGGATGGCTTTAAGCAGCAATCGCGCTTAGATTATCACCTGGAGGAAAACTGAGAAACTTAGTAAAATATGCCCTGACCTTGGCCCTGGCTTTGTCCGGCGCTTGCCTGGCCGCCCAGGTCTACACTTACATAGAGGCTAAAAACGGCAAAGAGATCGGTTTGGACAAACTGGCCGCCCAATTGCAGAAATACGACATCGTCTTCTTCGGGGAATGGCACGACAACGTCGCGCTCCACCAGGCGGAAGCAGACCTAGCCGCAGCTCTATTTACAAAAGATCCGCGTTTACTGCTGTCTTTCGAGATGTTCGAGCGTGATGTGCAAAACTGGCTGGATGCGTATCAGAAAGGCGATATCGGCGAAGAGGAATTCCTCGCCAACAGCCGTCCTTGGGGCAATTACGCCACAGATTACCGACCCTTGGTGGAATTCGCCCGGCAAAAGGGGCTGAGCTGCGTCGCGGCTAATGTCCCCCGCCGCCTGGCTGGAAAAGCCGCGCGGGCGGGAGCTGGGTTCGAGGAGGAACTTCCCCCGGAGGACCGCGTCCTCATGGCCTTGAAGGTCAATGCCCCGAATGGCCAGTATCACGACAATTTCCTGGCCACCATGCAGGCCAACGCCATGCACGGGGATGCCCAGGACACCGAACTTTACGACCGGCTGTATTTCGCGCAGTGCCTCAAGGACGACACCATGGCGGAAAGCGTCCTGCAATACCGCGAACGTTATCCCAAGCGGCTGATCCTGCATTTCAACGGCGATTTCCACTCCGCGGGATTTTTGGGCACCGTCGAACGTGTCCGCTGGCGCAACCGCAAGGTAAAGATCGCCGTCATCAGCCCGCTCGAGACCAATTCTCCCTGGCCGGAAAATGCACATAAAACCGCCACCTATTTCATCCGGGTGCCAGTCGCTCCGGAAGCGGAAACAGGCGCCACAGGAGGCCAACCATGATCAGAAGGACCGCCCACGCGGGGAGTTTCTATCCCCGCTTCGGAGAGCAAATCTCGTCCCAGATCCAGTCTTGGATTGCAAGCCAGCCGCTGGCCCTGTCGCAGGAGCATTGCCTCGGATTGATCGTCCCCCACGCCGGCTACATCTATTCCGGAGCCTGCGCGGCGCGGGGTTTCCACTACATTTCCGAACAGAATATCGACAGCTTCGTGATCCTGCACCCCAGCCACCATGGCATGCATTTCGACTATTCGGTCTCCTCCTTCGAGCAGTACGACAGCCCATTGGGCAAGCTGGATTTGGACGTCCAACTCTACGAAATGCTCAACCGGGACACCGGCGAAACCGGCAGGGAACTGCGTTTGCACGAAATGGAACATTCCATGGAGATTCAGTTGCCACTGATCAAATACTTTTTCCCGGAAGCCAAGATTTGCCCCGTCATGATCGGACGCCCCTATCCGGAAGTGGCCCTGCGCCTGGCCAAAAGCCTCGAAAGCGCCATCACAGCAAGTGACGGAAGGACTGCGATCGTCGTCTCCACCGATCTTTCGCACTATTACAATTCCGACCGCGCCGAAAAGATGGACACCCTGATCACGAAATACATCCTCAGCCTGGACGCGGACGGCCTCTGGCAAAGCGTAATCGGCAAGCGCTGCGAGGCCTGCGGGATCGGCGGACTGCTCGCGCTGCTCTACTACGCCGGATTTAGCGGCGACGCCCGCGCCAAACTCATCCACTACACCCATTCCGGAAAAGTGACCGGCGACAACCAACAGGTCGTCGGCTACCTCAGCGCCTTGGTCTACCACGGAGCTCCGGTCTCCTGACCGGAAAAAAATGGTTATAAGCCTGAACTCCTCTGATAAAAAATCAAGGAGGCAAACATGACATCAGAACTCAAACAGGAACTGCTCCAGCTGGCGCGGCAATCCATAGCCGGACACTGGACGCGCCACAAGCCTCAACGCCCGGAAGAGCCTGAGTTCCTGAAAAAACGGGGGGTCTTCGTCAGCCTGCACAGCCAGGGCGAGTTGCGCGGCTGCATCGGCTACATCCAGCCCTATAAAAACATCGCCGACAGCGTGATCGAAATGGCGCAGGCCGCTGCCTTCCAGGATCCGCGTTTCACGGCCCTCAGCGAGAAAGAACTCGACGATGTGGACATCGAGATCTCCGTCCTCAGCGAAATGACCCCGGTGCTGAACACCTCCGAGATAAAGATCGGCCGCGACGGCCTCTACATCAAGCATCCGCGCGGTTCGGGGTTGCTCTTGCCCCAGGTCCCGACGGAGTGGAATTGGGATCTCAAAACCTTTCTGAAACAAATCTGCCGCAAGGCCGGATTGCATGACGAAGCCTGGAAAGACGAGGGCGCCCAGCTGTATCGCTTCGAGGCTGAGGTCTTCGGCGACGCCGACTTTTTGCCTTGACAAAAAAGGGAGCCTTTAAAATTTGACCTGACATGGTTTTCCAGCGGGAATAGCTCAGTTGGTAGAGCGCAACCTTGCCAAGGTTGATGTCGCGGGTTCGAGTCCCGTTTCCCGCTCCATTTTTCAGGCGACATAGCCAAGTGGTAAGGCAGAGGTCTGCAAAACCTTTATCCCCGGTTCAAATCCGGGTGTCGCCTCCATCCTTTTTGCCAGGCCGGAGTGGTGGAATTGGTAGACACAAGGGACTTAAAATCCCTCGGGCTTCGGCTCGTGCCGGTTCAAGTCCGGCCTCTGGTACCAAGCGGGAATAGCTCAGTTGGTAGAGCGCAACCTTGCCAAGGTTGATGTCGCGGGTTCGAGTCCCGTTTCCCGCTCCATTTTTATACCCGGCTTTTCGCAATCAAGAAATAAACCCCCTGTTTGCCCCGACCAGTAAGCAATACCTAACCTTGCAATAACTTCCTTCAATCAATAAGGTTTTTTACTCTGGGCAGATTGGAACATAATTTGCATTGACTATTTTTTTGGGAGTCATAGCCGCTGTGCGTCCACTTGTTTCTGGCATTTTCTGGCATCGATTTCAGACTTGAAAAAAAAACGGCTAATCGCTCCCCTGTCCGGGCCCAAACTCGTCTTATATATTATGGTTTTATTGGAAGATCATAAAAAAAGTTACGAGATAAGGAGCAAGTCATGAAACGCTATATTTTGTTGGCCCTGATCTTGCTGGCGGCAATGTTCGCGGCAGCCCAGGAAGTCCCGTTACGCAAAGCCTGGAAACTGGATTGGAAGGGCACCTATGTCCGCAGCACCGATGGCTGCGTGATCGCCTTGTGGGAAGACACCGATGCCGGAGATACGGATATCTGGGCGCAGAAGATCAATCCCTCGGGAGTGCCGCAATGGACGGAACCGCGGATCATCGTCAGCGCGCTTGGCTTGCAGGAAATCGCAGGCTGCGTGCAAACTACGGATAACAACTTTGTGGTGCTTTACGAGCAATCCGGCAGAGATATCGAACAGAGCGTCCGGGCGCAAAAATTCAGTTCCAACGGGCAGCGGCTTTGGGGGGACAACGGTGTGCAGATCAGCAGCGGTGGTGGCGCTTTTGTCGAGACAAGCCTGGTCCCCAACTCAATCGGCGGAGTTTACGCGGTGTATGGCCGCAACTATGGTTTCCACGATGTCATCGGCCAGAATCTGGATAGTTTTGGCAACCAGCTCTGGACAGCTGGCGGGATCGTCCTGGCCAGCCATCCTAATAGCATACAACTTGATTCGGCGGTAAGCGACGGCGAGGGCGGGCTCATCGTCAATGTAAACAAACCACAGGGCAGCATCCGCTATACCGAACTGACCCGCTATTCGCCGCAAGGCACCGTGCTTGGCAATAATCCCATGCTGCCCCAATCCGCCTTTCCCGGACTCCGCTATTCCATATTGCAGGACGCCTCTGGCGGGTATGTCCTCTGGAATGTGAACACTCAGTCCTATGGCGGCTTGATCCTGCAGCGGATGGACAGCAGCGGCAATCTGTTGCTGCCCGCGCCGGTAGTGGTCACGCTTTCCGCCAATACCGGCGGGATGACCCCGCCCCTTCTGAAACCGGTCTCTGACAGCGGCCTGATGTTTTGCTACGAGGACACATCCGGCTATCCGGACGTCTATCTGAAGGTGCTCCGACTCAACGCTTCCTATGAGCCCGTCTGGGGATCCGCCGGAGTGCAGATCGCCAGCGGTGTTTCTTCAGACTGGGTCTTCCGGAACCTGCAGTTGGCGGTCACAGATGGTGGCGCAGCCTGGCTCAGTTTCGTAGAGAAAGGCGAGGATGAAACGATTCAAGTACTCAAAACGCAATATGTGTCTCCCGCGGGAAATCTGTCCTGGGCCGATAACGGGATCGTGCTCAGCGCTTCCAACCCTTATATCGAAATGCCCGTGCCGGTGGCCTTCTCCGACCGGGCTATGTTTCTCTGGCGCGACCAACTGGAAATGCAGAATGCCATCCGCAGGCAGGTCTTGAGCACCGGTGGCGCTGCTTTCCTGGAATTGGGCGGCGCTCCCCTGGTTTCGC
>JAKQNV010000007.1 GCA_029565595.1 Candidatus Cloacimonadota bacterium | reverse complement strand
CGAAACCAGTCCAAAACCAGCGCAGATTTGCAATAATCTTGATACAAAAACGTCCAGAAACGTCCAAAAACCACTGTGACACAATCCAAAGCCAGTCTTATCTATCTCTCTGCCTGATAAACCCATACGACCACTGTGACTTGTGATATCGATTTGCAGATTTGGGTGAGAACTTATAACAGACGATCAAGATGATGCTGATGAAACAGCGCCTCTTTACGGACCCACACAAAAATCCCGGGCTCGCTGGAACCCGGGATTTTCTTACTATACGATTGGATCAGAAAGTGACCATGAGCGTGGTGCCAAACAGATAGTTGTTGGCGTCGCTGCCCGATTTATTTTCAGAACCGGAATCCGCTCCGATGCCGTAGGCACCGTATCCGGAGAGCAGCATCAGATCCGGGATGACCTGGTATTCGATGCCGGCGTTGACTTCAAATCCTGAATCCACGACAAGTCCGGCCGCGCCGAAGACCTTCGATTTATCGCAGAGGGGGAAGCTGAGATTTCCCACCAGGGAGAGGACACTTTTATCGTTCGGATAATCGTAAGGGCTGTCCCAATACAGGTTCAGTCCGTCGTGATGCTTGCCGAAACCGTAGATGTAGAGGCCGTTCTGGTAATAGGGGGAAAGGGTCTCGATCCCGTTTTCCGTGGCAAAGAGCAGATCTCCGCCAACTTGCAGCGGGCCGAGTTCGGCGTTCGCCTTGACAGCGGCGCCGAGGCCAAATTCGTCATCGGCGGGGTTATTGAAATGCATGCCGGCAAAGACATTGGCCTTCAGATCAAGCGGACCGGCGGCCACTTCGGCGAAAGGCATCAGCGTGAGGGTGCTGTATTTGTTCAGTTCGGAATGGCCGTAGGAGGCGAAAACTCCCCAGGGAAGGGGCTTGGCGGCTTGCATGTTGACTAAAAAGTAGTTGTAGTCGTCGTTGTTGACCAGGTTGAGTTCCTGCGCCTTGATCCAGCCGAAATTGGTCTTGAATCCCGCCAGGTTGTCCATATTCAACATCACGCCGGAAAACGAATCGTCGATGATCAAGCCCATGTTGTCGGCCCAGTATTGCTGTCCGACGCGGACATTGGACTGAATGGCGTTGATGCGGTAATCGATGTACATCTGGTAAGCGCTGATATCGACGGAGGTCGGGATTCCGCCGCCGTAGCCGGTCTTGTCGTTGTAGGGATAAGTGCTCAGGGCTCCCCAGATGACGTCGCCGAATTGCAGCTGGGCATACAGCGACAGGAGGGGATACAGCTGGGTGGCCATTCCCAGGCGCAGGCGGCTGTCGACGTGGCCACCGTCGTTTTCATACTGGTCGTTATAGATGGCGGCGCGGGTGCGGAATTCGCCGTCGTATTCAAACTCGATGGCGGCCAGCAGGCTGACCAGCAGCAGGGGGACGAGAATCAGAATTAGTTTCTTCACGTAGTATCTCCTTTGTAAGTTAGGGTTTAATATAGAAAAGATAAGGGTTCCGGCTCCCAAAGCCAAACGTCATTTTTCGAAGTTAAGCATATCGAGTTGAAGTTCATTCTGCATGAACTCTATATCTCTTTGCAAATTGGGTATGATCGGCACGCCCAGTTTCTGGACCTCAAGCTGCTTCTCGTATTCCTTCTCGCCGGCCACCCAGATGCGCTCGCGGCCTGGGAAGAGGCGGGAGTGCTGCAGTTCCCGGCAGATGGAGCCGCAGGTCTTTTTGAAATTTTCGATCTCCGTGAAGAAATCGATATTTACGGCCAAGAAGAAATGTCCCAGTTTGTAGGGTGCGGGCTTGCCGGAGTCGTCCTGGCCCAACAATTGGTTGAGGAAAGAACCCTGCTGCAGCGCGGCGCAGAGGATCTCAACCATGGCCGAGAGCCCGTAGCCTTTGTGGCCGCCGGAAAGCTCCTCAGTCCCGCCGATCGGGACCAACGACGCGGTTTGTTTGACCAGATCGACCAGCAGCCGCTTCGTGTCGGTGTGCGGATTTCCCTCCAGGTCGATGGCCCAGCCTTGGGGTGTGGGTTTTTCCTCGCGGGCGTATTGCTCGATCTTGCCACGCTGGCTGATGGAGGTCGCGGCGTCGTAGATAAAGGGAAATTCCAGATCCGTGGGAGCTCCGAAACAGATGGGATTGGTTCCCAAAAGCGGCTCCACGCCGTGAGTGGGGCAGACGGAGGGGCGGGCGTTGGTGAAATTCAGACCGATCATATCGGCTTGGCAGGCCATATCCGCGTAATAACCGCAGATGCCGAAATGGGTGGAGTTCCTCACGGCAATGGCGCCCAGGCCGTATTGCCGGGCTTTGTCGATGGCCGTCTGCATGGCCTTGAAGCCGATTACATGGCCCATCCCGTGGTTGCCGTCCCAAACCGCAGTGGCGTATTTGTCGCGGATGACGGAGATCTCGGTCACGGGCTTCTGGATGCCGGCCTTGATACGGTCGTAATACATTTTCAGGCGGCCAATGCCGTGTGATTCGATCCCGCGCAGGTCGCTGGCGATCAGTATGTTTGAACAGATCCGGGCGTCACCGGCAGGGACTCCGATGCGGACGAAGACCTCTTCCATAAATGCTTTGAGCGTTTCCACCGGCAGGCGTTTCATTTGGCCTTCCCTCACTTCGCCGGAGGCAATATCGCGGCCCGCAGAGGCGGAAATCCGTTGAAGTTGACCGAGGAATAACTCTGCGTGTAAGCGCCCGTGGTGAAGATGTAGACCCTGTCGCCGGGCTGCGTGGTATCCGGCATGTGGTATTTGTAATATTCGTACATGATGTCCATGCTGTCGCAGGTCGGCCCGGCCAAAATCACCTCGTCGGCCAGGCCCTGGCGCTCGAAGTAGATCGGAAACTTGATCGATTCGTCGATCGTTTCGATCAGGCCGCCGAATTTGCCCACGTCCAGATAGACCCATTTGTAGAGGTTGTTTTTGGCCTTGCTGGCGATGTTCACCACTTCGGAGACGATGACGCCGGCATCCGCGACTAGTGAGCGTCCGGGTTCCATGACCAGTTGCGGCAGATGGTCGCCGAAATCCTCGGTCAGGAAGCGCATGATCTCCACGCTGTATTCATCGATGGAAAAAGTCGGATCCACGTAGCTGGCCGGATAGCCGCCGCCCAGGTTGATCATCTTGAGTTCGATGCCTTCTTCCAGCACGGCGTCAAAGATGTATTTGCACCGGGAGATGGCGTCGTCCCATTGCCCGATGTCGCGCTGCTGCGATCCCACATGAAAGGAAACGCCCCAGGGCTCCAGATTGAGTTCCGCGGATTGCAGGATCAGGTTGTAGATCACGTCCGGATGGGCGCCGAATTTACGCGAGAGCGGCCAGTCCGCCCCGGTTCCTTCCGTCAGGAGGCGGAAATAGACCTTCGATCCGGGCGCGTTTTTCGCGATGCTTTGCAGGTCGTACTCGCTGTCGGTCACAAACAGGCGCACGCCTTCCTCGTAGAAATGGCGGATGTCCTCATCCTTCTTGATCGTGTTGCCGAAACTCAGCCGTTCGGGCGGAATGCCCAGGCGCTGCAATTGCCGGAGTTCATAGACGGAGGCGACGTCAAAATTCGAGCCCAGCTCATAGAGCATGGTGATCACTTCGTTCATTGGATTGGCCTTCATGGCGTAGAAGATCTGCATGTTGGGGATGCTGGCCTTCAACTCGAGGTATTTGGCCTTGATGACATCCAGGTCGATCACCAGCAGCGGGCTTTCCTTGCCAGAGGCGAATTCCTTGATCCGGGCAAAGCGCCGGGGATCGATGTAGCGTTCGAGGTCGAACTGGTAGGGTGTTTTGTACATGGACTGTCCCTTTATTAGCGTTGATTTTGTTTGATCAGGCTGGATGTGGTCAATGTGCTGGAATGAATTTCCGCTTCCACAGCAGGAACATTACGGCCACCCAGAGTTGGCGGCTGTTGTCATAGCGTCCGTTTTGATGGTCGATCAGGAGGCGCAGCGCGTATTGGGGATCGATCCAATCATCCGTGGCGCTGTCTTTGATCAGTTCACGCACGGGAACGAAGAATTCCTTTTTCAGCCAGGAACGCAGCGGCACCGGGAAGCCAAGTTTGCGCTTGTCCACCACGTGCGCCGGAACGACGTCGCTGAACGCCTTGCGCAGAATGTATTTGGTGGTGCCGTGGCTGAGTTTGTGGGCGGTCGGGATGCGCAGCGCAGTAGCCAGGACTTCCTTGTCCAAAAAGGGCACGCGCAGCTCGAGGGAGTTGGCCATCGTCATTTTGTCGGCCTTCATCAGGATGTTGCCCGGCAGCCAGGTGTGCAGGTCGATGAACTGCATCCGGGTGGGGTCGTCGAGTCCTTCGCACATTGCGTAGAACGGCGCTGTGACGCGGCTGGAATCGGCGCTGGAAGCCACAATGTCCCGTGGCAGTCTGGTGATGCAGGCTTTTTCGGAGGCGGGGAAGATGTTGGCATTGCCGAAGAACCGCTTCTCCAAAGGCGTGCAGCCACGCATCAGGAAACTGCGTCCCTTGAGGTCGCGGGGCAAAAGGCCGGCGGCGCCGCGGATAAAGGGCTTCGCCGCGTTGGGCAGGTAATTGAACGGCCGCAGCGAGAGCGGCTCATGGTAGATGTTGTAGCCGCCGAAAAGTTCGTCCGCGCCTTCGCCGGAGAGGACGACGGTGATATATTCCCGCGCCAGCCGGGCCAAAAAGAACAGCGACACGGCGGAAGGATCGGCCACCGGTTCGTCCTGGTGCCAGGCCAGTTTGGGCAAAACGTCCCAGTATTCCTGTGCTGTGATAAAGTACTCATGGTGGTTGGTACCCAGCCGTTTGGCGGTTTCGGCGGCGACGTCCAGTTCGCTGTATTCCTTTTCGCGGTAGCCCACGGAAAAGGTGTGGATGTCCTCATATTGCTTGAACAGGGCGCAGATCACGGAGGAATCCACTCCCCCGGAGAGAAAGGCTCCGCGGGGAACGTCGCTCATGCGGTGGCAGCGCACGGAATCGTCCATCACGCTTCTGATCTCTTCCGCCAGGTCATCCGCGCTGCGCTGGGAATCCGGCTCGAAGCGCATCTGGAAATATTTCTGGATGCGCAGACCCTCTTTGCCCAGGCTAAACCAGCAGGCCGGCGGGAGTTTTTGGATGCCGGTGAACATGGTCTCCGGCTCCGGGACATATTGGAAGGTGAGGTAATTCAGAAATGCGGTGGGGGAGATCTCTCTGCCCACGCCGGGATGCTCCAGCAGACTCTTGATCTCGGAGGCGAAAACGCAGCCGAAATCCCCCTCGGAGTAGTAGAGCGGTTTGATCCCGAACCAGTCGCGGGCGCCGAACAGTTCGTCCCTGTTCTTGTCGTAAATCACGAAGGCGAACATCCCGCGCAGCCGGGTGACGCAATCCGTCCCGTATTCCTCGTACAGGTGCAGGACGACCTCGGAATCGGTGGCGGTGCGGAATTTATGCCCTTTGGCCAGCAGTTGTCCGCGCAGGTCCAGGTAGTTGTAGATCTCGCCGTTGAAAATGAGCCAGAGGCTTTCGTCTTCGTTGGGGATGGGCTGGTGGCCGGTGTTCAGGTCGATGATGCTCAGGCGCCGGAAACCCAGGCCTACATTGGCGTTTGTATAGAAACCGCTGTCGTCCGGACCCCGGTGCGTGATGACGTCGGTCATCTTCTTGAGGAGGGCGGCGTCCACCGCCTCCTGGCGTCTGTTGTAAACTGCTGCGATTCCACACATGGGCGGTCCGGCTCCCCATCACTACGAAATATTCATATTAATTCACAAATCCCATGAATAGCCCGATCTGTCAAGCGAAAAGGCTGCCGGGGCGGCCTGACCTTGCCGTGATGATTTATCCGCCCTGAAATCCGGATCGCCGATTTCGCTCTTGCCCCACGCCCAGTTCCCGCCGGTTGGGCGCGAACTCGGCGTGAAGTTGGCGGGAGGCGGAAAACAGAGGTTTCGGGGTGGGGAAGCCAACGCCGGCCCAAAGGATTAAAACTGTGGCCGGGTGCTGTTGACCTGGCTGAGGTTCTGGCGGAATTTGGGAGCGAAGATGCTGTTCGGATTGGCTTTCAGGAAATCCCGCGCCATGCGCTGTTCCGCGGAAGTGTCGTCGGTCAGAAGCAAACTGAGCAGGGCAGCGTATTCGGAGCAGACGTTGTCCTGCCACTGGTGCTGGAGCAATTCCCTGGCCTTGGCTTTGTCGGCCAGGAGGATGGCCCATTCGGTGGCCAGGATCAGCAATTCCTCGTCCTGGTTGCGTTCGAAGAGCGAGCGCAAACTGTCCACTGCGGCGCTGTCCTGCAAGAGCATCAGGCGGTAGGCGGAAAAGAAGCTGTCGCGGTCGCCGCCGGAAAGTCCCAGCGCGAACATCAGTTGGTAGATGGCGTCGTTGATGTAGTCGCCGCCCGGGTAGCGGATCACCAGGTCGTTCATCAGGGAGTCGGCTTTTTCGGTGTTGCCCCGCATTAGTTCGTTGCTGAATTTCAGATAGTCCCGGCGCTCGGCCAGGTCGGGATCGCTCACAGATGCCAAAAGCGTTTCGGCCTGTCCGTAATCCTGGCGGATCTGCAGCAAACGCACCAGCGCCAGGTCGATGTCCTGCTGGTCGTAGCTGTTGGTGCAAAACTGGCGCGCCTGTGTGTACCAGTATTGGGCGGAGTCCATGTCCTTGCTGAGGGCGAGGGTGTTTTCCGCCATCAGTTTGCGCGCGGCGAGGTTGATGCCCTTGCGCTGGAGGTTGTTCCGCTCTAGCATCAGCGAATCGGCGATGATCTGTTTCAAAAGGAGGTCGGCGGCGCGGTGGTCGCCGTCACGGAATTGGATGGCCGCCTGCAGGTAGCGGTAGTTGTTTTTGGACACCGGATCGGGGCTGGTTTCCGCCAGATAGGCATAGGAAGGCAAGGCCACTTCGTCGTTGGCGGCGCGGTACTGCTCATCGGCAAAGCGGACCAGCTTGTCCTGCGGGAGGGCCTTGTAGATCTCCAGCGCCTGGGAATACTGGTTTTGGGCGACCAGCAGGTTGGCGTAGAGTTCCTTGATGACCGGGTTTTCGCTTTTGGCGGCAAAGTCGCCGATCGCTGCCAGGCGGGTCGGATCCTCTTTCAGGATGGCCCGGCACTGGTTGTTGATGAAATAGAGATTGGCCGGATTTTTGTCCAGCCAGGCCAGATATTCCTTCAGCGCCTGGTCGAAGAGCCGGTAGTTGAGCGCGGCGTTGGCGATCTCGAGTTGGAAGAGCTCGGGCTTGCCGAGTTTCACCCGCGCGTCCCGGTAGAGTTGCAGCACCTGGTCATAAAAGCCCCGGCGCTCGAAAAAGGAGGCCAGCAGCCGGTAGCTGTTTTCCTGATAATTTTGCTGCTGGAGGTAGCCCTGGCTCAGTTCCCAGGCTTGATCCGGCTTGCCCTGCAGCACCAGGAGTTGGATCTGCTGCTCGGTCGCCTGGGCTGGCGTAAGCACGCGCCGGTACTGGTTGAGGGCGCTTTCCGCCTTGTCCAGTTGGGAGGTCTGGTAATAGATGTTGAGGAGTTGCAGCACGCTGCTGGTGTCGTTAGGAAACTTTTCCAGGATCTGTAGAAAGAGTTTCTCCGCCTCGCCGAATTGCCTCTGCGCCAGCATTTGGAAGGCCTGCTGGCTGAGGATGTCGCGTTCGTTGTATTGCGCCAAAAGCAGGAACGCCGCGCCCAGGAGCAGGGCGCAAAACAGGATCTTTTTGGTCAATGTCGCCTACTCATTCAAAAGTTTGAGGTATTTCAGGATGACCTGCTGGTAGGCGGGCGGGAAGGAGCGGTAGGCGTCGTCCAGCATGGCTTTGCGGCGCAGGGCGTCGTAATCTTCCCCGACGTCTTTCTGCCGCAGCGAGGGATCGCCGGTCTCGGCTTTGCGCTTTTCGCTGAATTCGCGTTTGTTGATGGAGCGCGTGGCGTCCAGCAGCCGGGAGATGATGCGGTCCTGGCGCTGCAGGAGATCCTGGGAAAGCTGGTTGTTCTTGAGTTGGCGGGTGATGGCTTCCGCTTCGTCGATGATTTGTTTGATGGCGTTGCCCTGTTTTTGGGCCTCCGGATTGTTTTGCAGCGCGCGTTTCAGGTTTTCCGTGAGGCGGTCCTGTTCGCCGGCCAGTTTCTGGATCTGCTGCTGCATGGCGGCGCTCATCCGGCCTCCCTGCTGCTGCAGTTGCATCATCAGTTGTTCGGTGAGCATGTTCAAAGCCATCTGTTCCTGGCTCATCTGGCCCAGCATCTGCATCAGCGATTGCATTCCGGAGCCTCCTCCCGCGCCGGCGGAAGGGTTGTTCAAAGTTTGGATGAGGTCGTAAACCATCAGGTTCAGGCCTTTCTGGATGGCGCCCATCTGCTCGGGGATGCGCGTGTACTGCAGTTCGCTGACGTTGATGAAGATCTCGCGGTAGCCCTTGTTCGCGTCGGCCATGTCGATGTAAAATTTCGGCGGGACGAACATCGAGACCTGCGGAACGCTGAACAGCCGGTTGAGGGACACCTGGATGCCCTCGTAATCGGCGATGAGGTCGTTCACCACCTGGTAGGGATCGGCGCCCAGACGGTTGCGCAATTCCTCGTGCTGTTTGGAAAAGATGAGCAGTTCGCGGATGGCGTCCTGCATGGCGCGGACCACTTCCTGCTGGCTGCCGCCGCCCATGGAGTTTTTCATTTCGCCCAGTTTCAGGGTAAAGCGGCGCATCTTTTCGAGGGCTTCGGACTGTGCTTGCTGCGCCGCAGAACGCTGGTTCTGCATCAACTGCTGCTGGCTCTGCTGCATGTTTTGCTGTAATTGCCCGCTCTTCATTTCCTGGCGCAAATCGTTCAGATCCTGCTTGACCTGTTTGTCCCTGGCGGGATCGAGCATTTCGTCGGTCTTCTTCAGTTCTTCCTGCAGATTGTCAAATTTATCGCTGATGTTTTGCTGTTCCCGGGCGAGTTTTTCGTTGTCCTGGGCTTTGTCCCCGGTCTTGTCTTTGAGGGCGCTCTGCATTTTCTCCATTTCCTGGGAGATCTGCAGCGCCTTTTCCATGGCCTGTTCCTTCTTGATGCTTTCCAGGAGTTGGAGGGTCTGTTCGATCTTGCGGCTGAAGTCCTCCAGCGAAAACTTGTAGTTTTCCATCGCCTTGCGGAAGTCCTCGGGATTGAGTTTCTGCAAGGCCTCCTCAAATTTGCTCATCGCTTCGCGCAGTTCGTCGTTGCTGATCTCCTGCATCAATTCCTGTATCTTTTGCATCTTCTGCAGCGTTTCCACGGAGACCGCCTCGTTGAGCTGCATCTTCTCGATCAGGTTCTGGAAGTCGTCCGCGACGTTCTCCACCTGCTGGTTGAGCTGTTCCTGGCTGTCCAGGATCTTTTCCAGTTGCTTCTTGTCTTCCCACTTGAGTTGGTCGTTTTTGAGCAGTTCGCGGCGTTTTTCCTCAAAGTCCTTCTGCAGTTGGCGGGAATCCTTGAGCGTGGATTCCAGGTCGTTGGTCTTCAGTTTTTCCTGGTTTTCGATCTCGCGGTAGATCTCCTCGATGGAGGGGAACCGCGCCTTGTATTTGGTGCTTTGTGCTTTCTGGCGATCAGACGAGTTGTCGTATACCTCGGCCCAGTAGGTCACGTTGTCCCCCGGCAAAAGGCCCAGGTCGCGCAGGTCGAGGGTGTGGTCCAGACTGATCAGTTTGTTGGTGATGAG